>ONAG01000055.1 GCA_900315745.1 uncultured Prevotellaceae bacterium | reverse complement strand
GAAAAATCTAAGTAACCTTGCCACGAGAAGGACACCAGCATATCATTCGGCTTTAACTCCTGAGCGTAGCGATAACTCCTTTAACTCCTTAACTCCAAAAAAGATGAGCACTTGCGAAACTTTAGTAAAAATTGTAAATACAAAGATAAAAGCAAAAAATATCATATAAACATTGCAAAAACAATGATAAAAATCGTTTCAGTTGATTGATGTTGTTAATGTTGTTGATTGAAACTCAAATATGAGTAAATCACCCACCTGCAAAGATACGAGTGGGTGATTTCGTTGATTCTTAAGAATCCATTGAAAGGTTTGTTCTACTATCTAGACTCCAAAAACGAACTGCTGAAACGGTTGGCTGCTGAGTACACTATCCTCGGACCCTAATGTGACATGAGGCTGGTGGCGGCGATGCGGCCAGACACCAGAATCTCAGTGAGGGCATTGCCGCCCAAGCGGTTGCCACCGTGGATGCCGCCTGTCACCTCGCCTGCAGCATAGAGGCCGGGGATCGGCTGACCGTTGGCATCGAGCACACGGCGCTGTTGATCCACCACCAGTCCACCCATGGTGTGATGGGTGGCAGGTGCCAACGTACGGATGGTGAGCAGGGTTGAGTCGAGCGAATAGGTCGACTTGTCGTAGGTGCCGTCATTCAGGCGCTTCACCTTGCCGATGGTGTTGGTGGCATAGCGCTTGCTGACGTCGGCAGGCTGTTGGCCGTCCATCACCGCCATGTCGTAGTCGCGGATGGCTTTCAGGATGGCGTCGGCACTCACATTGATTCTCAACGTATTGAGCAGTTCCGGCAGTTGAGCCGGCGTCCGTGCATACTGTTTACCAGGCACGTCCACACCTCGCTTCTCGTTAGGCTCAGTGGTTTCCTCTCCGCCGATATAGAGGTAGACACCCCGCTTGCCGTAGAGGCTGATGCCATTCTCGAAGGCCTTTGCTGAAAGGACGTCACGCTCCAGCGACTCGTCGACGAAGCGCCGTCCGTTCTTGGGACTGATGAAGACGGCATCCGACACGCTACCGAAGGCCAGATTGCCATAGTCGGTATACGACAGCGGCATGAGTTGTGTCCAGCCCATACCCGTCAGGACAGCCCCCGCCTTTTCTGCCATGTCAAGGCCGTCACCCTGCAGCGAACTGCGGTTGGTCGAGGCCATGCGGCTGGTAAGGTATTCCTTGTTCCAGTAACGGTTTGTCTCGATCACCTTGCGGATATTGGCAGCATAGCCGCCCGTAGCGATGATCACCCCCTTGCGGGCATGGGCCGTTACAGGCGTGCCGTCGGCCATCACAGCCCTCACGCCCTTCACACGACCGCCCTCCATGATGAGCTCTTTTGCAGCGGTCGATTTCAGGATGCGGTTTTCTTTGTTGGCTTTGGCAAACGTGGTGTAAGGTGCCATGATGTAGGCGCCCCAGTTGCCGTCGTAGTGCTCGGGCGTGCCGTCGCCGTCGGTGTCGATGTCGGCACCCAGCATCTTGTTGCCTCTGAACCACAGGGCCCCCACAATGATGATCTGCCGTTCGAGGAATGTGACGCCCATCTTGGCCAGCCAGGGCTTCAGCTCCTGCCCCTGTTCCACCATCTGGCTCACCATGCGCAGGTCGCTATACACCCATTCCTGCTTGTCGGCACTCTGACGCAGACCGCCGTAATAGGTCTGGAAGATATGCAGGTTCTTGGTCGAGAACAGTGTCAGGTCGGTCTCCGGCACACCGCGTGCCAGTTTCGGTTTTGCCCACGCCAGGTAGGCTGTAATCTCCTTTTTCAGCGCCTGAAGCACGGGCAGGTATTCAGCGTGCACGCCGTGGGGCGCCAACTCCACGATGTTGCCCGGCTCGAAAGCATGCATTTGATAGTAGTCGGCATCGAAGGCCTTCTCGTCCCATCCGAGGATGGTCTCGAGGTCCTTGATACAACCAGGCCCCGACTTCGCCTTCTCATAGGTCTTTCCGTCGTAGCCCACACCCGTCTTGGCATCGGGATGTGCGGGATCCCACACCAGATATGGCATCACACTCTGGAAGATGCCACCCGACACCAAGGTGTTGCCGCCGATCTCGGCATTCTTTTCGATCACCAGCACCGTGCTGCCCTGTTGTGCCGCCTCGGCAGCCGCGGCCAGTCCGGCACCACCGGCACCAACAATAACCACATCCCATGTGCCTTCCACGGGCATCTGTTCCGCCTTGGGCAGGCTGGCGGCCTTGAATTGTTTCTCGTCCGACACCTTGGCCATATTGGCAGCCTCCGTGACGGCTGCCATCAGCCCCCGGCTCGACACCGTGGCTCCTGTCAAGGCATCCACGCCAGTGCCGTTGGCCATGATGATCCGTGGAATCAACTCGTCGAACACGATGTCGCCGATATGGGGCGTCTCGTGCTGCTCCAGCACTTGGATATCCGTGATGCACGAGTCGCTGAACGTCACACTCAGGCGGATGTCGCCGTTATGCCCCTGTGCAGTCACCTCGTAGGTTCCTGCCACGAACGTCAGCCGTTCCGACTTTTTCTGGCTGCAGCCAACAAAGAGTATTGCCACAACTACAATCCAGATCTTGCTAGTCTTCATTTGTCTTGTACGCATAAGATTTTTTGTATTTTGTTAGTGGGGGTTAGCCACGCCATTACTTCTTCGCGTGTGCGCTGCTTGTATTTTCAAAATAACCCGGCCTTACCAAAAGCTGATGTCGTCGCTTAGGTCATTGACGTCTGCCTCGGAAGAAACGTCAATTTTCTTCATCTCGAAGGTGGCGGTATAGGTGGTGCCATCTTCCTTCTGGCGCAGGGCCTTCCACTTCATCACACCGTCCTCGATGGATTCAATCTCCCACCACTCGCGGTGCATTAATGCAAAGAAAGCCGTATATTATTTACGCGGGTGCCCGCGCCTTTTCAAACGCGCGTGACTTAGAGTGAGTGAGTTAACGAATTATTTGGAATCACCAAACAATTCGAGTTAATTATTGTTATGACCTCAAACTTTCTCATCGTTGAAAAATTCAAAAAACGTTGCAAAGGTACGAAAAAATCTGCAAATAATAAGCAACTAAAAGAAAATAATAACAATTTTTGCGATTTTTGATACAGGTACTAACGTTTTGGTAGAGAATTTTGTGATTTTTACCCATGTTTTTCGTACTTTCTACCGCAGAATGTGATAATTTTTATTTGCAGATTTTTGCAAATACCTGATAATTAGGGAGTTATTACATTTGTTAAAAATGCTCTAACAAAGTGTTGTAACTACCTTATAACCAATGCACTATATTCTATTTACCCACGCAGAAGTGGCTGAAGATGTTGTTGAGGGTTTCCTGGGAGGTGATGGAGCCTCCGGTGATGTCGGAAAGATTGGAGAGGACGAGGTGGAGGTCTTCGGCGAGGAGGTCGCCGCTGAGCGATGATTGCAGTCCGTCAAGGACACGAAGCAGATTGTGATGTGCGTGAGAAAGGGCATCGTAGTGGCGAGCTGAAGTGACGATGACATCGTTTTCGTTATACTCTGGGATGTTGGCGGCAGAATAGATGGCACGTTCAAGCGTTTCTATGTTCTCGCTGTTCTTTGCACTAATGGCAATGGCATCAATGGCAATGGCATCGAGTTGGGAGTCAGGAGAATATGGATGAATATCGGCTTTGTTCCAGATGGTGATGAGGGATTTGCCATCTGCACGATGACGGATGTGGTCTATTTCTGCTGCTGTGGGAATTTCGTCTATCACCCAAAGAATGATTTTTGCTTTTTCCATTGCCTGATATGTACGGTCGATGCCGATGCGCTCAACCGTATCGTCAGTCTGACGAATGCCGGCAGTGTCAATGATACGGAAGCAGATGCCATTCAAGAGCATCGTGTCTTCAACGGTGTCGCGGGTCGTGCCGTGCACATCGGATACGATAGCGCGGTCATCCTTCAGCAAACGGTTCAGGAGGGTTGACTTGCCCACGTTGGTTTTGCCCACAATGGCAACAGGAATGCCATTCTTCAGAGCCTGCCCGGTTTCAAACGACTGAGCGAGACGTACGATACGCTGATCTATCGTTTGAGCCAATTGCAGGAGTTCTGTGCGGTCGGCAAATTCAAGGTCTTCGTGGTCGGAGAAGTCGAGTGCCAGTTCGAGGAGAGAGGTGAGTTTGAGCAGTTGCTCGCGCAGGGTGGCGAGTTCTGTTGAGAAGTGCCCGCGCAACTGACTCATGGCCATGTTGTGGGTTGCCTTGTTGGTGGAGGCAATGAGGTCTGCCACAGCTTCGGCTTGAGAGAGGTCGAGTTTTCCGTTGAGATAGGCGCGCTGGGTGTATTCGCCAGGATTTGCCATGCGGCATCCGTTTTGCACCAGCAGTTCTAATACCTTATTTAATATATAGGAAGAGCCGTGACAGGAGATTTCGACGGAGTCTTCACCCGTGTAGGAGTGGGGGGCACGGAACACGGACACCAGCACCTCGTCTATGACGCTGGTGCCATCGATGATGTGGGTGTAGTGGATGGTGTTAGCAGCGACAGTGTCGCAGCTTAGTGAGCAGAGGGTGCTGACTACAGAGAAGGTCTGGGGGCCTGAGACGCGGATGATGCCGATGGCACCTCCTGAAGCGGTGGCCAGGGCGCAGATGGTATCTTGTGAATTGAGAATTGGCAATTGAGAATTGATCATTAGATGCGGTCTAACACTTTTACAATGAGGGTGTCGATGGTGTTCTTGTATTCCGTGTTCATCTCGGTGGTGTAGCGGTTGGCAATGACCATGCAGCAGGTCATGGCGCGATGGCCGAGCAGAGCGGAGAGACCCGCCACGGCAGAGCTTTCCATCTCGAAGTTGCAAATACGAAGACCTTCATATTCAAAGGCTTCCACCTTCTTGTTCTGGTCGGGGTCTTGAATCTTCAGCCGAATCTGACGGCCTTGCGGGCCATAGAAACCGCCGCAGGCGATGGTGTAGCCACGCACCATATCACCTTGGGCAATCCGCTCAATCAGTTCTGCGTCGGCAACAGCCACATAGGGAGAGCCCTTGAGAGGACTCCAGTCCATGTGCTGCTTGAAAGCCTCCTCCATCGCCAAGTCGCACACCTCGTTGCGACCAGCATAGTAGTTAAGCAACCCGTCGAAACCTATGCTCTTCACCGATGCGATGAACGACCCCGTGGGCGTGAAGGGCTGGAGGCCGCCACAAGTGCCAATGCGTACGATGGTCAAGGTGCGGTGTTCGTCCTTTTCCGTTCGCGTGTTGAAGTCGATGTTAGCCAGAGAGTCAAGTTCGGTCAGGACAATGTCGATGTTGTCGCATCCGATGCCCGTCGATAGCACCGTGATGCGTTTGCCCTGATAGGTGCCCGTGATGCTGTGGAACTCGCGGCTGCTCACCTCGCACTCCCGTTCGGAGAAATGAGCAGCCACAGTCGAAACTCTTCCAGGGTCGCCCACCAGGATGACGCGGTCAGCCAGTTGTTCGGGACGCAGGTGCAGATGGAAAGCAGAACCGTCTTCGTTGATGATGAGTTCTGAAGGGGGGAAGAATTTCTTGGCCATAGCTATCAAAATGTTAGGGTGAATGAATTGGATGGGTTAGGCTGAAGCCCACTACCCTACTCGGCACTGGCTTTTCTCAACACCAACGAGGTGATTTTCATGCCTTCGTTGAGAACTGCGGTGCCAGAGAAGCGTTGCACGTCTGCAGCTTCAGCTGTATGACCTTCAGAAGGATTACCTGCCTCTGTGTCAAGTTCCGAATGTGTGCCACGCTTATATACTTCTTCCTCGAGCAAGAATCGAGCGTTGAAGATGTTTCTTCCTCCAGCATTGACCTTTGTGACGTTCAGGCTCTTCACGTTGAAAACAATCGAGCGACCAGACGAGTGCATGTTGGACATATAGGCATAGATGTCTTCCAGTTCCGGATTGGCCTTGCCAATATAAGAATTGATTTCATCAGCAAGCGTTGCAGCAATGGAACCTTTGTCGTTGTCACCCAAAGCATCGAAATGAGCAGTGAGTGTCTCCTTTACAGAAGCCTTCTCCTCAATGGTCAGTTCCTCGTTGTCGATCTCTAACATTAGCTTCCTCACTTCTGCCACATACTTACCATGCGAGAACTGACTGAGGTACTGTTCATATACCTCGCGCGTGTTTGTTTCAACTGCATGGACATAAGAAAGCGAATCGAATTTCTGGTTGGCCTTGCCAAGATAAAAACCATCGGGATGCACATCCAGAAAATGACGGACAGCATCAAGGGACATCTGATCTTCAGCAGCCTGCCAATCGTCACGCTCGGTGAAGAAGCGGTCATGAAGTTCTTTCAGCTGTGAATAGTGGAAAGCATCGGAGTTGTAGGTGTCGAAATACTCATTAAGTGCCTCGCCGAGAGAGTCCAATTGGTGAGCATTCTCGTAACGCATGATATTATCATAGGCAGCACGCTCATCCGTATCACTGCCCCCTCGGAAGAAGAGATACCACACGGCTGCTCCTGCAAGGGCAAGAATGACAAGTGACACGACGAAAATAGTGGATACCGCACTTTTCTTGACTGGCGGATTTGGGGTGTTGTTGTTGAGTGACATATTAATATTGTATTATTGTTGTCTGAGTGGGGAACGTATCATTCGGGGCAAGTTCAGACCCTTCATCGATAAAGAGTGAATCTAAAGTTTCCTCTGGCAGAAGGGTGTCCGAAAGGAGGGTGTCTTCTGGTTCCATCACATAAATGGGCACGATGGGCTCCTCTTCCACCACGGACACATCCTTGATGGTGTCGCCAGTCCCCTCAAAAGGATGCATCTCGGGACGGGCATTCTTGTCGAACAACAGAATCCCAACGAAAGCAAGTACAGAAAACACGAGAAAGAGAGTCGTGGCCAACTTGACCAACTTGCCTGTTGACGAGCAACGCCAAACAATATAGAAATAGGCACAGGACAGGATGAGCCAAATGATGCCAACCCACGTGAACCCGAAGAGCAAGCTCTTGACGAGAACACAGACGAAAACGCAGACTGCCACAACTAACCCTAAGTCTCTGTAGGAATTATTGCGTTGCATGGAGTGATATATAAAACCTGTTTTTATTTTCTTTCGCAAAATTAGAGATTTTTGTCGAAATAACATTCATGTTCAAGAGAAAAATCGTACCTTTGCGCCACAATTTTGAAAAAGTATAATGAAAAGGCATATCACACATTGCATACAGTTGTTTTTAGGATCATTTTTTGCCTTATTTACCATCTCATGCACATCGTCGAACAATGATTGGCAGAACATCGAATTCTACAACGTGGAAAAGATGGAGCAGTTGACTGAAGAGCCCATCAATGCCAATCAGGTGGATTCTGCCGACTTCGGATTAGACTCCGATCAAGACAAGCGAGAGTTGGATGTAAAGGTAGACATGCAGTTCATGAAACCAGAGAATGGCGCCAACGAAAAGGTGTGCAACCTGATTAACGGGCATCTGATGGAACTGCTACTGAAGCAGTCAAGCGAACTGAGTGTTGACGAAGCGGTCTCAGAATACATAGAAGATGTAAAGAGTGAATTTCACGGGGATGAAGTGGCTAATGTGTACTACGACCACTTGACAGGACGCGCCGAATACGGCAAAGATAATGTCATCAACTACCGACTGATAGAGGATGTCTTCACTGGTGGGGCACATCCCTGCATACAGACCACCATTCTGCGGTTCAACACACAAACGGGAGATTTCATCACACTGAACGACGTGTTCCCCACCCTCAACCAGCCTCAACTGCAAAAGATTCTGCTGGAAAAGTTGATGAAGGATCAGAACGTCCATTCGATTGACGAGTTACATCAAAAGGGCATTCTGGAAATGACAGATATGTTTGTCAGCAACAACTTCGCCTTACTGGAAGACAGCATCGAGTTCCACTACAATGAGTATGACATTGCGCCTTACGCCGTTGGGGCTTGCACCATTCGTGTAAGCTATCAGGATGTGAAGGACATCATCAGCACTACATGGGGAAACCATAAGTGAGTTTCAATGTGTCCATCACAAAGAAGGAACGCACTTGCGAGATATAGGGAAAATCGCCCAGTTTGTCGAGGATAAACTGCTGGTATTTCTGCATGCTGCTCACACACACTTTCAGCAAGTAGTCGCCATCACCTGAAATGTTGTAACACTCAGTCACTTCATTCCAAGTGGCTACCGTTTCACAAAAACTATTCGCTATCTGCTTATTGATTTGTTTCATGGACACATTGCAGAAAACCATGAAACCACGTTCCATTTTGTTGGCATCCAACACAGCCACATAGCCCTTGATGTAGCCCATACGCTCCAAGCGGCGTTGGCGTTCATATGTGGGTGTCACCGAGAGGTGTATCTTCTGTGCCAACTCTTTAGTGGTCAGGCGACTATTGTCCTGCACGATGCGCAGAATCTGAAGGTCGATGTCATCAAGTTCGTGAATGTAAGTTTCCATATTTTTTCAATTCTGTATAAAGGCGTTGGATGGGCAAACCCATCACATTGAAATAAGAGCCCTCAATGCGCGTGACAGCCACATAGCCCATCCATTCCTGAATGCCATAGGCACCAGCCTTGTCAAAGGGCTGATAGGTGTCCACATAGTAGGCTATCTCCTCATCTGTCAGCTCTGCAAAATACACTTTCGAGGTCGAGGCGAACTGCACTGTCTTTCTCTTGGTGACAATAGACACGCCCGTAATCACCTCGTGGGCATGACCGGAAAGTTCCTTGAGCATCGACACAGCCTCTACCCTATCCTTCGGCTTTCCAAGCACCTTCCCATTGTCATACACAATGGTGTCAGCAGTAATAATCATCTCATCGTCTGCCATACCTTTTTTGTATGCTTCCGCTTTCTTGCCAGAAATATACATAGGTATCTCTTCTCCCCTCAAGGTATCAGGATAACTCTCGTCGATGTCGCTGAGCGTGCGCACCTCAAAGTCGATGCCAAGACCGCCCAAGAGTTCCTTGCGTCGGGGGGAATTGCTGGCAAGAACGACCCGATAGCCCTCTACCAACCGAAAGCCGTGCTGTTGTGCATCCATTTGTCTTGCGCTTTTAATATCTGTTCAAGAATGTCACGTGCACATCCCTGCCCCCCATTCTTGTGGGAGATATAGGTGCACATCGCCTTGATTTCAGGGGCTGCATCAGCAGGGCAGCAGGAAAGCCCGCATTGCTGAAGCACTTCATAGTCGGGTATGTCATCGCCCACATAGGCAATCTCCTCGTTGAGGAGTTTGTACTTCTCCTTCAGTTCATTATAAGTCTTGATTTTAACTGCTGCACCCAAAATCACATCCTTGAGTCCAAGACTCTCATAACGAATACGAATGGCTTCCGTCCTTCCCCCTGTGATGATGGCAAGAATCAGTCCACACTTCACCGCATGCTGCATGGCATAACCGTCTTTAATGTTCACTGTGCGCATGGGGTCGCCGTTGGGATGCTGAGGAATCGTCTCGCAAGAGAGAACGCCATCCACATCGAAAAATACGGCACGTATCTTTTTCAAATCATAGTTAATCATGATGAATACTTTTACTCATGAGTTCATAAATCTTCTGCATGTCTGGCGTGTCGGCAAGGAGTTGCAAGTGCTTTTCTATCACGTTAGTGTCCCAACGCACCGCAGGTCCCGTCTGTGCCTCTCGAGGCGACATCGAATAGAGTTTGCTGGCCGTCTCGTCTATGAGCGGAAGCATCACACTGAACGGAATGTCACCATGTTCTTTCAGCAGTTCTGCCCCCAAACTGTAACAATGGTTGGCGAAGTTGCAACAGAACACCGCTGAAAGATGCAGGTACTTTCTGTTCTCGCTGTCAAGTTCGTAAACGGTGTCAGAGATTGTCAAGGCGAGTGTCTTTAAGAGTTGCAAATCTTCCTCTCTCTTTGCTTCTATAAAACAAGGTATCACACTGAAGTCCACCTCTTTACTCTTTGAAAATGTCTGCATTGGATAAAACACGCCCCGCCGTTCAAAAGGCAGCGTATCCATCGGCATGCTTCCTGCCGTATGCACAAACAGTTGCCCCTCACGGCCTTCCTTCAAAGAGGATGCAATGGAAGACAAGACAGAGTCTTTCACCGAGATGATGAACACATCGGCTGTGTTCTCCACCCCCTTCAAATCTGTCGTCGATGCACATTTCAGCACATCTGCCAAAGCACGGGCAGACTCCTCCGTTCTGCTCCACACCTGCACGATTTCATGGCCTGCATGAAACAGCGCCTTACCCAAGTTGGTGGCAAGATTGCCAGCTCCTATCAAAACTATTCTCATAACCGTTTCTGCTCTAAGCCCTAAACTCTAAACGCTAAACATGAAACTCTAAACCTCTTCGGGGAAAGGTCCCACATGCACATTCTCCCACTTCAAATTGTCCTCATCCTGTGGCTTGCGCTCAATAGCCGGATAACCAATACCGATGACACATTCAGCAACCAAGTTTTCCGGATAACGAAGCAAGAAACGGAGCACGTTGTCTGAAGGTTCGCCATTCTCCATGAAGCGGTTGCGGATATGACACCAGCAAGAACCCAAACCGAGGTCTGCTGCCTGGTATTGCATCGTGACAGCAGCAATCGTAGCATCCTCACACCACGCATCCGTCACTTCCCTATCACCCAGCACAACAATTGCCACCTTGGCACCTGCGATGAACTGGCTGCCCATAGGTCGGCACAGCGAAATCTTCTCCAACAAAGCCTTGTCATCCACCACCACAAAATGCCAGGCACGAGTTCCCTTGCTCGTTGGCGACATCAGTGCGGCACGAAGAATCGTCTGCAAGTCTTCGGGTTTAACATCTTCATCTGTAAACTTGCGCACACTACGGCGTCTCTGCACTAAATCTCTGAAATTTTCCATTACTTTTGAATTAAATTTGTGAATTTTGGGGTAAAGTTAGCAAACTTTCGTCATACAAACTACATTTATGAGAGTTTTTTCCTATCTTTGCCCCTATATTTAGTGATTAACAAGAATTGAATTGTTTTTTTTACTGTGGAAAAGTGAAGATGCTTATATCTTTTCCCACACAACCATAAATTTCAAGAAAATATGTCTAAGAAGAGAAAGAATGGTGGGATATGGGTCGTGTTGTTCATCCTTATCGCAGCTATGGTCATCGGTACATGGTGGGTGTACAGAAGTGGTTTTGACATCGAAGAATCCACCTATCTTTACATTGATACTGATGACGATGTGGATTCCGTTGCACAGAAGGTTGAACGACAGACCAAGCCCGAAAGCATGCGGGTGTTCCATCTCTACGCAGGGCTGCTGAACCTCAAGGACAAAATCCGAACTGGACGATATGAGGTGACTCCCGATTTGTCGATGCTCAACCTCATTCGCAACATCCGCAACCACAACGAAAAGCCCATCATGCTGGTCGTCCCCTCCACCCGTACGATGGATCAGATGGCTGGCAAGTTGGCAAATCAGCTGATGGCTGATTCTGCTTCCATTGCCCAATATCTCAACGACGAATCCAACATGAAGGCATTAGGTTATACAAAGGAGAGCCTCCCTGGCATATTCATCCCCAACACCTACGAGGTGTATTGGGACGTAAGCATCCAGAAACTAATGGAACGCATGCAAAAGGAAAATGTGGCGTTCTGGAATGAGGAACGCACCGCCAAATTGAAAGAAGTGAGCGAGTATGCCGGTGAGAAGATGACAAAAGAGAAGGTCATCACGCTAGCATCCATCGTGGACAGCGAAACGGCCAACAACGGAGAGAAGCCAACCATTGCCGCTCTCTACATGAACAGGCTCCGCAAACAAATGGCATTGCAAAGTGACCCCACCGTGATTTTCGCCGTAGGTGACTTCACCATCCGAAGAGTGCTGCACGAGCACCTGAAAGTGGAGTCGCCCTACAACACCTACCGCAACATCGGTTTGCCTCCTGGTCCCATTCGGGTGCCCAGCATTGCAGGCATTGACGCCGTGCTGGATCATGACAAGAATGGCTATATTTACATGTGTGCCAAAGAAGACTTCTCCGGCACTCACAACTTTGCCGTTACTTATGGTGAGCACCTGCTCAATGCCGCACGTTATGTAAAGGCACTCAACGAGCGGGGCATCAAACGCTAATATGACACGACCACAATGAAAAGAATCATCTTACCACTCATCATGCTGCTTGTTGCAACAACAATGTCCGCGCAACGCAAAGAGACCATCCTGCGTGATGGCTGGAAATTCTCACGTGGAGAAGGGCTCGATGCCACAGCCCCATCACAAGTAGGCTTCAATGACAGCAAATGGAAAAAAGTCAAAGTGCCACACGACTGGGCTATCAGCGGTCCTTTCGATAAAGACATAGACAAACAGACTGTCGCCATCGAGCAGAATGGCGAGAAGCAAGCCACAGAGAAGACCGGACGTTCAGGCGCTCTTCCGTGGATTGGGGAGGGTTGGTATCGCACCACCTTCAAAGTGGACAAGGATTGCCAGCGTGTTGTCCTCAACTTCGACGGGGCGATGGCAGAACCTGAAGTGTATGTGAACGGAGAGAAAGTGGGCGAATGGAAATACGGCTACACACCTTTCAATATCGACATTACTGGTGTTGTGAATGGCGACGACACCCCCAACACCTTGGCTGTACATCTGAAGAATGTGGAGGAAAGTAGCCGTTGGTATCCTGGAGCAGGTCTTTATCGCCCTGTCACCCTGATTCAGACAGGCACTTGCCACATTGAGGAATGGGGCATCAATGTGGTGACCCAACGCTGGAATAGTTACGAACAAGAAGCCACCGTGATGTTCGTTGCCAACATCGAAGAAGACTTCGGAACACATAAGGTGCGATTCTCCACCAACGGACATACGGAGGAAACAACACCCACATTGCTTGACCAAGTGGCAGGCTACTCCAGCGCAGGAGTGACAATGACAATGGACGATGTGGAATGCTGGTCGCCCGAGAACCCCAAACTATATGATTTGACCGTCAGTCTCATCGACGACAACGGCGAAGTGGTTGACCAGAAGACCGTGAAGTATGGCATCCGAACTGTAGAAGTGACAGCGAATGGCGGTTTCATGCTGAATGGAGAAACCCGAAAAATTAAAGGCGTCTGTCTGCATCATGACCTCGGCATGATTGGCACAGCAGTCAACAAGGCAGCCCTCATCCGTCAGGTGAAGCTCTTGAAGAGCATGGGATGTGATGCCATCCGCACGTCTCACAACACCCCCTCACAGATGCAGATGGAGGTGTATGATTCCCTTGGCATGATGGTGATGGCTGAGAGTTTCGACATGTGGGAATGGCCCAAATGCAAGAATGGCTACTCCCGTTTCTATAAGAATTGGTGGGGCCGCGACCTCCAGAACCTTGTTATGGCCAACCGCCTCCACCCCTCCATCGTGATGTGGTCCATCGGCAATGAGATTTCGGAGCAGGGGGCCAAGGAGGGGAACCGCATGGCGCGCGAGATGCAGAACTTTGTTCATTTCCTCGACCCTACCCGTCCCGTCACATCGGGCATGGACCGCATCGACGACGCCATCTCCTCAGGATTTGCACAGGTGCTCGACATTCCGGGCATCAACTACCGCACCCACCGCTATGAAGCCGCCCACGAGAAACTGCGTCACGGCTTCGTGCTCGGCAGCGAGACGGCATCCACCATCTCCTCACGTGGTGTCTATAAATTCCCCGTCAAGCGATTCGATGGCAAGGCATACGACGACGGGCAGTGCTCCAGCTATGACATGGAAGCCTGTTGGTGGTCCAATGTGCCCGAAGAGGACTGGCTCCTGCAAGAGGACAAGGATTGGGTGATTGGAGAGTTTGTGTGGACAGGCTTCGACTATCTTGGCGAGCCCACCCCCTACGATGAATACTGGCCTAGTCGTTCCTCCTACTTTGGCATCTTCGACCTTGCGGGGCTGCCCAAGGACCGCTACTATCTCTACCGCTCCCATTGGAACCCTGATGAAAAGACCATTCACCTGGTGCCCCACTGGACTTTCCCGGGTCGCGAGGGAGAGGTGACGCCCGTGTATTGCTACACCAACTACCCCACTGCCGAGCTCTTCGTCAACGGCAAGTCACAAGGCAGAATCTCCAAGAATACGGAGGTGAAGAAAGGTGCCGGCAAGGATGGGCGTATCTCCGATGTCAACGACCCTGCCATTGATCGCTACCGTCTGCGATGGAACAACGTGAAGTATGAGCCAGGCGAGCTGAAAGTGGTGGTCTATGATGAGAATGGCAAAGAAGTCGGCGCACAAACAGTCAAGACTGCCGGTGCAGCCGCTCAAATCCAGTTGACAGGTGACCTTGGTGCCGCGGTCAAACCTCTCAAGGCTGATGGCGAAGACATGACCTTCATCACCGTCAACATCCTAGACAAAGACGGCATCCTTGTGCCCGATGCAGACAACTCCATCCAAGTGAGCGTCACAGGTGCAGCCGACTTCAAAGGCATCTGCAATGGCGATGCCACCAGCACGGAAGTCTTCACAAAGCCCACGATGAAGACCTTCCACGGACAGCTCGTCATCGGCATTCAGAGCAACGGAAAGCAGGGCGATGCCACCATCAAGGTGACAGGCAAAGGCTTGAAGCCAGCCACCCTTACAGTCAATAGCAAATTGTAAATATAGTACATAAAGATGAATTACGGTTTTGTTAAAGTAGCATCAGCCATTCCTTCACTGAAGGTAGCCGATTGCTCGTACAACACCCAGCAGATTGAAAGCCTCATCGTGCAGGCTGAAGGCAAGGGTGTTGAAATCATCGCGTTCCCAGAACTATGCATCAGTGGATACTCCTGTCAAGACCTGTTCGGGCAACAGTTGCTCCTTGAGAAATGTGAAGAGAGCCTCTTCAAGTTGCTCGACTTCACCCGTTCACTGCAAATCATCTCCATTGTCGGCATGCCTGTCATGGTGAGCGGTGTGTTGACAAATTGCGCCGTCGTCGTGCAGGGAGGCAAAATCTTGGGTGTCGTGCCCAAAACTTTCCTGCCCAACTACAAGGAATTCTACGAGCAGCGTTGGTTCGCACCTTCTACTGCCGTCAAAGACACCCAAGTGCATCTCTGCGCACAATTCGTGCCATTCGGATGCAATCTGCTCTTCCACACCCAGAAGACCTGCTTCGGCATCGAAATCTGCGAAGACCTCTGGGCACCCGTTCCTCCCAGCAGCGAACTGGCATTGAAAGGGGCAGAAATCATCTTCAACCTGAGTGCTTCCAACGAACTCATCGGCAAGAACCAATACCTGCTCTCCCTCATCAGTCAGCAGAGTGCCCGCTGCATCGCCGGCTACGTCTATAGCTCCTGCGGCTTTGGCGAATCCACTCAAGACGTGGTGTTTGCAGGCAATGCCCTCATCTACGAGAACGGCACCCTGCTCGCCCGCAGCAAGCGTTTCTGTCTTGAGGAGCAGATGGTCATCAGCGAGATAGATACCGAGCGCCTGCTCACCGAGCGTCGCCACAACACCACCTTCGGTGAGAACGTTCGTCTGGCTTCGCAACTGTCAGCTGTCAACATTCAGTGCCAAACAGTCAATCCCTCCTACACATTTGAACTTACACGTTGGATCAATCCACACCCATTCGTGCCGGGCGGTCAGAAACTCAACGAACGCTGCGAAGAGATTTTCTCCATTCAGACCTCAGCACTTGCCAAGCGCATTGTCCACACGGGAGCACGCAGCATAGTCATCGGCATCAGCGGTGGACTCGACTCCACCCTCGCCCTCCTCGTCTGTGTCAAGACCATGGATCTGCTCAAGCGTCCTCGCAAGGAGGTCATCGGCATCACGATGCCAGGATTCGGCACCACCGACCGCACCTACCACAATGCCATGGCACTGATGAAGTCGCTCGACATCACCATCAAGGAAATCAGCATCAAGGAAGCCTGCATCCGTCACTTCCTCGATATTGGCCACGACCTCAACAACCACGATGTGACTTATGAGAACTGTCAGGCACGTGAGCGCACCCAGATACTGATGGACGTTGCCAACCAATGTAACGGCTTTGTTGTTGGTACTGGCGACCTCAGCGAACTCGCCCTTGGATGGTGTACTTACAATGCCGACCACATGTCCATGTATGGAGTGAATAGCTCCATTCCCAAGACCCTTGTCAAGCACCTTGTCAAGTGGGTGGCACTCACCAGTGTGGACAAGGATTCGAAGGCAACGCTGCTCGACATCATCGAGACACCAATATCCCCCGAACTCATCCCTGCCGACATCGATGGCACCATCCTACAAAAGACAGAAGACCTCGTGGGTCCTTACGAACTTCATGACTTCTTCCTCTACCATTTCCTCCGACTCGGATTCCGTCCAGCCAAGATACTCTACCTCGCAGAACAGGCATTCATCAAGCAGACGTACACGGAAACCACGGAATTAGGTATGGAAGTTGGCAACTACGATGAAGAGATCATCAAAAAGTGGCTCCACACTTTCTGCCGCCGCTTCTTCACCCAGCAGTTCAAGCGCAGCTGTCTGCCCGACGGTCCAAAAGTCGGTTCGGTCAGTCTCTCCCCACGTGGCGACTGGCGCATGCCAAGCGATGCCAGCAGTGCCGACTGGCTTGCCGACCTCGAATAGACGCTCATCCGTCACCCTACAAAAGACGGGCTCCCGAAGCATCACCGCTTCAGGAGCCCGTCTTTATGTTATATGATTCAATTTTCGGAAGTTATCGCTGCGCTCGATATAATCGAAGTCAAAGGAGTTATCGACGTTTGCTTAGTTCCTTCTTAAACTCTCACTCCGAAGGACTTGGAACTTTTCAAGCCCTTTTTCAGTTTCAGGATGCGGCGCACACTCTGATTGATGCGGTCCTCTGTGATGGTTCCAGCCTCCACAGCTGCCATCACAGCATCAAAGGCTTCGATGAAATCCTTCGGGCCAAGCACGATGTCCACACCAGCCTGAATGCTGCGCACGGCAGCGTCGCCACTGGAGTAGTGCTTAGTGATGGCGCCCATCTCCATGCCATCGGTGATGATGATGTTCTGATAGCCCAGTTCGCCACGAAGCTTGTCTTGCAGAACCACAGACGAGAGCGTAGAGGGAATGTCAGAGTTCGTCACTTTAGGCACAGCTATATGAGCGGTCATGATCAACTGACAGCCCCATTGGATGCCAGCCTTGAAAGTGACCATCTCGCAGTCCTTCATCTCCTCCCACGACTTGAGCGACTGCACATAGCCAGTGTGCGAGTCGTTCTGCGTGTCTCCATGACCAGGGAAATGCTTGATGCATCCCACGATTCCTGCATCCTTCAGACCCTGCAGATAGTTCGTTACCATCGGGGCAGCCACCTCGGGATCGTCAGAGAACGCACGGTTACCAATGATGATGTTGTCGGGGTTCGTGTTCACGTCAGCCACTGGCGCAAAGTCAATGTCGAAACCATATTTCCTCAGATAGGTGCCAATCACATTGCCCGCATGATAAGCGTTTTTCGGGTCACCCGTTTTGCCAATATCACCCATCGGACCAATCACCTCCACGTCGAAGTTCTTGTTCTGAGCAATGCGGGCAATGCGACCGCCTTCCTCATCGATGCACAGCACCGGCTGTCCTTTCAGCTTACGAATGTCTGAGATGATCCGTGCCAACTGCTTCTCGTCATCAATGTTCCAAGCATAGAGGATGACACCACCCACAGGATATTTCTCATTCACACTCTTCATCTCTTCCGTCACTTCCTGCAAGGGGTCTACCTGCAAATCATCATAAGAATCCCACTCTATCGAGGGAGCGAGCGTCTCCGGACGAACATAGAACAACTGTCCCACTTTTTCGCGCAGCGTCATTTTTTTGAGTTGTTCTTCCACATCATCAGACGTACCAGATGATGAAGAAGAGTCGTCGTCCGAACAAGAAGTGAAGAAAAGTGCACCGCAGCAGAGGATGGCGGCGAGCATCCATGTCAATTTTGTTTTCATTAGTTGATTTTCCAGTACATTAAAAGATTAATCAGTTGCAAATGTACTGAAAATATTTCAAAACGACCATCATTGTCATCGGCAAAGATGCCTTCAGAGGTGTTTTTTGACAAAAAACACGTCGAACACGTGGCAATGTCACTTTTTCTTTTTATCTTTGCCTTCCAATTCCATCGTACATAAAACATCGTACATAATTCCATGCCAACAGTTGACGACAAAAAAGTGATTTTCTCGATGGTCGGAGTGAGCAAGACCATTCAGCAGAATCAGAAGCAAGTGCTCAAGAACATCTACCTCTCCTTCTTCTACGGAGCCAAAATCGGCATTGTAGGTCTGAACGGTGCTGGTAAGTCCACCCTCATGAAGATTATTGCCGGCATCGACCAGCAGTATCAGGGACAAGTGGTGTGGGCACCCGGCTACTCCGTCGGCTACCTGCCGCAGGAGCCCCCTCTCAACGAGGAAAAGACCGTGAAGGAAAACGTGATGGAAGGCGTGCAGCATGTCTATGACGCACTGGCTGAATACGACCAAATCAACGACAAGTTCGGTCTGCCCGAATACTACGAAGACCCTGACAAGATGGAGAAGCTCATGACGCGTCAGGCTGAACTGCAGGACATCATCGACGCCACCGATGCATGGAACATGGACTCCAAGCTCGAACGCGCCATGGATGCCCTCCGCTGCCCTCCTGGCGACTGGAGCGTGACCAACCTCTCTGGTGGTGAGCGCCGACGTGTCGCCCTCTGCCGACTCCTGCTTCAGAAACCCGATGTGCTCCTGCTCGACGAGCCCACCAACCACCTCGACGCAGAGAGCATCGACTGGCTTGAGCAGCACCTCCAGCAGTATGAAGGCACCGTCATCGCTGTCACCCACGACCGCTACTTCCTCGACGACGTGTCTGAATGGATTCTCGAACTCGACCGAGGTGAAGGCATCCCATGGAAAGGCAACTACTCCAGCTGGCTCGAACAGAAGTCCAAACGCATGGCACAGGAAGAGAAGACTGCCTCGAAGCGTCGCAAGGCACTGGAACGCGAGCTCGAATGGGTGCGTATGGCACCGAAGGCACGCCAAGCCAAGGGTAAGGCACGTCTGAACTCCTACGAGAAGATGCTCAACGAAGAGCAGAAGCAGAAAGAAGAGAAACTCGAAATCTTCATCCCCAATGGACCACGACTCGGCAACAAAGTCATCGAAGCCCGTCACGTCGCCAAATCTTTCGGGGAAAAGACACTCTACACCGACCTCAACTTCAACCTGCCCCCCAACGGCATTGTTGGAGTCATTGGTCCCAACGGAGCTGGAAAGACTACCCTCTTCCGTCTTATCATGGGACTTGAAGAACCCGATTCAGGCTCCTTCGAAGTGGGCGAAACCGTCAAGCTCGCTTATGTTGACCAGCAGCACAAATCCATTCATGCCCAGCAATCCGTCTATCGGGTGGTCAGCGGAGGCAACGAAACCATCCGCATGGGCGGCAAGGATGTCAACGTACGTGCCTACCTCAGCAAGTTCAACTTCAGCGGAGCCGATCAGGAGAAACTCTGCGGCGTGCTCTCAGGTGGTGAGCGCAACCGCCTCCAACTGGCACTGGCATTGGAACAGGAAGCCAACGTGCTCCTGCTCGACGAGCCCACCAACGACATCGATGTGAACACCCTCCGTGCCCTCGAAGAAGGTCTGGAAAACTTTGCCGGCTGTGCCGTCGTCATCAGCCACGACCGCTGGTTCCTCGACCGCATCTGCACCCACATCCTCGCCTTCGAAGGCGATGGCAACGTCTTCTTCTTCGAAGGTTCCTACACAGACTACGAAGCCAACAAAGCCAAGCGCCTCGGATTGGAAGAACCCAAGCGAATGCGCTATCGCAAACTGATGGACGAATAAGACAAATTCGCCGAGGCATCTTGCGGATGTCTCGGCGAATTGTTTTATATTTCTCGGCAGTTGTGGGCTCAGACGATGATGGTCTGCGCCCAGAGAGGAATGTCATCAGTGTAGCGCTTGAAAGGCTTGCCATCTGTCATGCGGAATAAGAGGCGAGCCTCAGCGTCATCGACGGAATTGTCGTAAACATACACACGGTCAGCAATGGCAGCCACACGCTTGCAATTGAGTATCGACTTCTGATAGCGAGAGATAATCTTGGGAATCGGCACGTCGTGACCACCCTCCATTACACGCTGAGCTATGCGTAATGCATTTATAGTGGGGTGATTGGTGGACACGAAAAACAGACGGATGAAATAGCCCGCTTCATGAGCGCGCTGGATGAAGTCAACCTTTCCTTCAGAAGACAGGACCGTCTCGAAGATAAGGCTCTGACCACTTTTCAGACACGCTTCACGTTGTTCTTCACAGTATTGTGCTGCCTTGAGCACTGCCTCAGGCGAGTTCCAGTCACCAAACTTATCCTGCGCCACTTGGTCGGGATTGATGTAAAGTGCATCTTCCAGCCATTCGTGACGAAGAATCTTCGAGGTAATCGTTGTCTTGCCCGATCCGTTTGGACCGGCTATGACGATGAGTACCGGGCTATGTTTCTCCTTTAACATGTTGCAGCAATCTTTTCAGATTCACGTTTCAGTTGTCCGAAGAAACGTGCCGTAGCTTCCGTTCTCTTCTGCTTCGCTTCCTCAGCGGCCTCTTTCATCAATTGGCTGAGCACCTCGTCGGTAGGCTCCTCCATGCTTGTCAGTTTGTAAGTGTCGATGCTCATAACCTTCTTACGTTTGGTGATTACGCTGCAAAGATAGTACAAATCGGGAGAAACACCAAAGGAAAACTATTTTTTCTATGGTATTTCTCCCGATGGGGCAGCCGAGGCGTCATGTTCCTTGAGGGACAGGCGCCGTGTCGCTGGCAAAAAACTAATAGCTGTCTTTTGTCATAACGGTAAGCTTAGAGAAGATTGCCGGAACGTTGGAGAAGTTTTGGCTGGTATGAACCGGAGATTTGGAAATCAGACTATTGACAATCATAGCTGTGTTGTATGCCATGTCCTTCAAGTTCTTGTCGATAGTCATGGTCTGCTTGCCGTTCTTAATATAATCCTGCGA
The DNA here is from genome assembly GCA_900315745.1 of uncultured Prevotellaceae bacterium. GTDB lineage: Bacteria > Bacteroidota > Bacteroidia > Bacteroidales > Bacteroidaceae > Prevotella. The sequence continues at coordinate 9,785 of ONAG01000055.1, read as the reverse complement.
TTTGGCAGAATTATCCTGACCGGTAATGACTGGCATGTTTGTAATACCTGCTTCTTCCAGCGCTGCAATAGCACCCTGAGACACATTGTCAGCTGCAGCAAGAACCATATCCGGACACTCACCCTCTCCATAGCTGGCGAGACGGTCTTTCATGGCCTTCTTTGCATCCTCAACATTCCAACTTTCACCCTTCACGTCGTTGTATGCCGTCTTACCACTCTTTACGATAAGCTGTTTACTGTCAATGTATTTCTTGAGCAGTTCCATCGCTCCTTCATAATAATTCTTGGCGTTGACATCGGTATCCGGACCTTCAAGGATTTCAAGGGTCATGGAAGTCTTTCCTGAAGCGTGGAAATGGCTGAGAAGGAACTGCGCCTGAATACGCCCTACTTCCTTTGTGTCGGCTGCAGAGAGATAAGCTATGCGGGGGTTGTCCTGTATAAAGCGGTCATGGCATACCAACTTGACGTCGGGATTCTGCTCAAGCAGACCAGACTCGTTGATTTTCTTATAGTCAATAGAAGTCACCACAATATATTTCACGCCGTCCTTGATGGCAGTTCTAAGCTGCTCGACCTGTTGGTCTGCGCCCTCTGGAGTCTCAGGAGCAACGTAGAATGTGGCATTGAAACCGTACGCAGCCATGGCTTGCTCAAGGTTTGCCTTGTCTAAGCCCCAACGTGCAATACGGGCATTGTCGGGAAGCAGCACAGCCACTTTCTTCTGATTATCACTGTTGTTGTCGTCATTGTCGCTGCACGATGTCAGCCCTGTAATAATTGCTCCACACACCATGATGGTGGCAAGCAACCAATAGAATTTGTTTCTCATAATGATTAATTGTTTTTTCGTTAAACGTGGCAAAGATAAACAACTTTCCACCAAACCACCAAATCTTTTTCAACTTTTTTCACTTTCTGCCAAAAAAATCCGCTCAATCCGCTCAATCGTTCCGCAGGAACTTGTTTATATAAAAACATATCCCTTTGGGATGATTAAGCTGATTCAGCAGATTTATGGGATTTATCTAAATCCCCACACAGGTGTTTACTGGTGAACCGAAAATTGACGTGTGAATTGACGGAAATTGGCTACGCCGAGCTGAAGGTTCGTAGTCAAAAAAATCCGCTCAATCGGCTCAATCTGTGGTTTAATATATTTCCGTTTTCCGTGTGATAAAAGCAAGAGGCTCAGAGTTTCCCCTGAGCCTCTTTCCGTGTTCCGTAGTTTAGAACATTGGGCGTCCTTATCAGTTAAAGATGATCAGTTCATCCGTGTCGTCAAAGTCGGGCATCATGGGGGCAGTGCCGCCACCGCCGCCACCACCGCCGTAGATGGGGTCAGGGCTTGCTGCTATCATACTATGCATCCTGATCTCAAATGCCTCCATCTGAGGCTGGATATATGTCTTCTTTTTCATATTCGTGTGTTCTTTTAGATGGAAACATTTACTTAATTGCCACTTTCTTTCCGTTCAGGATGTAGATGCCCTTCTCCGTTGGTTTGCTGTCGAGCGGAATGCCCTGCAGCGTGTACCAGACGTCTTCCTGTTGAGAGTTGACAGTTGAAGGTTGAGCGTCAGTCTCCACAACCTCAATGCCTGTTGCGTTGTCGTTGTCGTCACCAAAGTCGATGATGATATTGGCTCCTGCGGATACAGGCACATTCTGATTCAGCTGGATGTATGCACGGAATGGATTTACCCAGGCTGCACTTGCAGGATAGTAGAACTTGTTGCCCTGCAGGAAGAGCACATTCTTGGTGCCTGCACTCCAATCAACACGAACGTAAGTTCCCTTGAATGTTCCGTCACCCGCTGGCACCTCATGCAGTTCGTTGCTGATGGTGGCTCCCTCAAAGAGAGGATTGACAAGGTTTTCAGTAGCATCCTCTGGCAGTTTCACGATGTAAGGTGTGCCAGCAGCAAGGCTTGTCACAGCTTCGCCGAATGTCAAGGTCACCGTCGAGCCGTCGTTCACCACGCTGCTCAGCGTCTTGGCGGTCACGCCCTTCAGCGGGCCATCAGCCGTCAGGTCAACAGCGAATGGCAGGCAAATGGTGTTCCACCCTTCCTTGTAGAGTGTGCGACCGGAGAGCGTCACGTTGGCCACTTGACCGTGAGCGTTGCTGATGAGCGTTCTGTTGTCGGCATTGTCGGCGAGGATGATGTTGCCGCCAAGGGGTGCATAAACGGCCTTGACGAGGAGATTTCCTTCCGAGAGGTTACCCGCCACGGTCTGCCAGTATTGGAACACGTAGTCCGTTACCTTCGGAGCCTCAGGATAATTGATCGTCCTCTTTTGGTTGCGCAGGGTGGCATCGTCCTTGTCCACAAAGTTAATTGTGGTGTTGCCTGCATCTTCTTTCGCCTGTTGGTAAGCCGTTTCAGCTGCCGTCAGCGTGCCGTAGTTGGCTACCAGCGTCTTCTGTCCGGCTGACAGGGCATCGTAAGCCGTGCGAGCGGCTGCAATAGCCGTGCCGCTCTCAGGATAGCTTACGTCACCTATCGCGCTGATTTGGTTCGCTACTCCCAGAACAGCATATTGGTCTTGCGCAGTGCGCAGCACGCCGACATTGATGACGATAGCCTTCTGTTCATCTGGCAGCGCTTCGTATGCCGTTTGGGCTGTGGTGATAGCCGTTCCGCTACCGGGATAGCTGACGGAGCCTATGTTGTTAATCTTCGTCACTACATCCTTTACGGCGGCGTAGGTGTTTTCGGCTGCCTGCAGCACGCTATAGTTGGTCACCAGTGCCTTGTCTTCGGCGGAGAGTTTATCGTACACTGCGCGTGCGGCATCGATGCGTGCCTTGCACTCGGCGGTATAGACCACCTCGCCGATAGCATCAATCATGGCTACCACATGAGTGGGGTCTGCCTTCCATACGGCATAGAGCGTCACAGGGCCCTTGTCCGCTTCGGTAGCCGTTATCTCTGCTCCGTCGGCATAGACTACTGCTCCGTTAGGAGTCTTTGCCCAGCCTTGGAAGGTGTAGCCAGTGCGGGCGAAACGTGCCTTATTCAGCTTGCCGTTGTTCTCTATCTCCTGCCCGCTCATCGTACCTACGCCACCATTGGCGTTGAAGGTGAGGTACTTGTAGTAATAGGCTTCACGCACCAGATCATAACTCTTGAAGCTGGTCCACTGGTGGATACTAACTACGGCATACTCATTATAAGAATGAAACCCTTTTTGGACGGAGTAAACCGCCATGAGCGCTTTTTCTTTCGTTTGATCCGTAGCCCCGTCGCGGTTATCGAGATCTAAGAATAGGGTTCGTCTTTCCGTCTCTTCCTTACTGTTATCTTTCAAGAGAACAAAATGGCTGACAGCGTGAGCGCGACCTTCTTCCGTTTCATGTCCATAATTCTCGTCAAGGTTCACTACGAGGTTTTTAATATCATCCAGACTTTCGTTCGTGTACAGGGCAATACACTGACCGAGACCCTGACCAGCGTTGTCTGTCCTTGATTTTAAGGTGTATGTCCATCTCAAACGATAACGGGTGTAAGAAGGAACGCCCTCACGATGAAAGTAGGTGGACAGAACGCCAAAAGATTCACCTTCAATACTTTTAGCACATATGGTAAAACCGAGTCCTTCACCATCTTGCCATTGATAGACTTTACTATGCGAAGTATGCTCTAGTTCATCTGTTCCGTTATAGTCTTGCCAAGTGTTACGATTAGCGCCATTAAACGAAAGGGTTGATACATTAGATGCGGAATGCGTTATGACCGCGTCAAAGGTCCATGGTCCTTCGGTTGGTGGCGAGTCGAGCACTTTCGGATTGTAATTTCCTCCTATTACTTGCACCCATGCACCCTGCGCAACGATCGTCAGCAACAGGGTTAAAAATATATGCTTTTTCATCATCATTTTGCTTTTTCTACGTAAACGGTATCAGTTTTCCTTGTCCTGAAGGATATACACATCGCCTTGGCGGACGAGCTTCTGCGCAGGGTTGGCAGGGTTGGTATATACCTTGGGGGCTGGGTTCATATTGGATGTATATACGGCTTGGACACGAATGGTCTGGTCGGCGGAGATGTTTTTCTCTACTACCTGCCAGTGGTCGAAGGTAAAGCCGTCAATCTCCGGAGCCTCGAGATTCAGACCGACACTCTGTTCCGTGATAGTCTCGCCGTCTTTGTTCACAAAGCGGATAGTTTTGCTGCCGGCTGCGTCTCTTGCCGCATCGTAAGTCTGTTCAGCCGTCATCAGCGTGCCGTAGTTGGCAACTAACGCCTGGTCGGCCTCGCTCAGCGCATCGTAAGAGGTACGCGCCGCTGTGATAGCTGTTCCGCTGGTAGGATAGGTCACCTCGCCGATAGCGTTTATCAGGGCAACGGTGCCGGACACCGCATTGCTCATCCAATGGGCGGTGAAGGTCTTTTCGCCGGTAGAGCCCTTGATGATAGCGACGCTGGTCTGCGGCACTGTGCCGTTAGCGCCCGTCCAGCCAATGAAGGTGTTGTCCGCCTTGGTCGGAGCGTTCAGCGTCAGCGTCTCGGCCGTTGTGTATGTTGCCGGATTGGTAGCCGCACCGCCGTTGAGCTCATACGAGAGCGTATAGGCAATTGGTGTCCATACCGCATAGAGCGTTACAGGACCTTTGTCCTCTGAGGTTGCCGTTACCTCCTGTCCGTCGGTATAGCCGACTGCACCATTAGGAGCCGTTGCCCAGCCAGCGAAGGTATAGCCCTCGCGGGTGAAGGTGTTGGGCGTCAGCGTGCCGCTGTTGTCAATCACTTGGTTGTTCATCGTGCCCGCACCGCCGTTGGCGTCGAAGGAGACAATCTTACGGTAGGTCCAGTTGTCGGCTCTGCTCAAATGCTTGAGCAAGCCCTGTTCGTTCAGATCTGACTGACCAGATACGCTGGATGACTCATGGGTCAGCATGAGGTAGGTGGACATGTTTGCAGTGCTGTTGCCATCGAGGTTGTCGAACTCGATGTCGCAGGTACCGTCAGGACTGTAAGCCGGTTGGTTGGCGAATGAATTATTATACAGGTACGACAAACGATGGTTGGGGTAGTAACCACTGCTACCATTAACCTCAAAGTCCACTTCCATCGACTTGAGAGACTCCAAATCAGGATTTTCGAAGAGCTGTACCCTCGAATAATGGCGCTTGTTACGGCTTCCGATCTGATAGCCCCATGTCATCCGGCATTTGGCATACGCTGGAACAGACTGCGTCATGCTGTAAATCGAGAACACAGCGTTCTTTTTGTTATCGGGACTGCTTCCCGTCACGGCGAAACCGATACTGTTAACGTCGTTCTGGGCTGTGAGCGTTCCCCAACACCAGTTGTTCATACGGTTGAAGGTCATCGTAGTATTTGCTGCAGCGTCGCATAACATGGTTCTCCACTCCATCAGTGTCCACGGACCTACTGCCCTTGAGACAGAAGAGCTCTCTCCCGGCGCCCATATAGCATAGAGCGTCACAGGGCCTTTTCCGTTTTCATCTGAGGTAGCCGTTACCTCCTGTCCGTCGTTATAGACTTTCTCGCCATTAGGAGAAGTTGCCCAGCCTTGGAAGGTGTAGCCCGCGCGGTAGAAGCAGTTGGGTGACAGTTTTTTGCTGCCATCAATAGTCTGGACACTCATCGTGCCCGCACCGCCGTTGGCGTCGAAGGTAATGATCTTACGGTATGTCCAAGAGAGACTGTAATTTACGTTTTTGAACGAGCCCCACTCTTTAAAAGAAGACCTCTGGCCGTCTCCGCTGGCAAACACGTGCGCCAACAGCAGATAACAGTCTTTCGTCTTGGCCTCACTGCCATCGAGGTTGTCAAATTCGATAACCGTTGTTTTCTCGCTTCCTTTCTCGATATCACCATTTTCTTTTTTGTTGGTGAAAAAATCCACCAGGTATTGAAATCCCTTTCCCGACGTATGATAATTCGTGAAATCCACCTCCATATTCTTGATGTCGTCATACGTACCCTGGCGGGCATAGATGCAGGTCGTAGAGTGATGCTTCGTACTCTTGCTGCGCAGCTGGTATGTCCACGTCACTTTCAAAGACGAATAAGAAGTTACCGTTTTCTCACACAAATAGGTAGAGAAAATACCCATCGTGCTCCATAAAGGGTTCGGGGTACTGTCTTCGAACGAATAGCCGACACCGTCACCGTCTTTCCAAGGTGTAATCGTGCCGTTCCAGGTGCCATTATTCATATTGTTAAAAGACACCGACGTCGAAGAGCCGTCATTGGCACAGACATGCGTCTTCATACCCTGTAGCGTCCATGGACCTTCTACACACGATGCCATCATATATTGAGCGATAATCGTCTGATTGGCATCAGACATCGTAAGTGTGGCCAAGGTCTCGTTGGGTGTAGTAATTGAGCCGCCGCCCACTACACTGTACTGATTGAAGATGTTTCCGGAGGAAGCGGCACTGTGGCTAAGCGTGAGGCTCACCTCGTCTCCCTCGCCGGCGTAATACTTACTATTGTACATGATGCCCGTTTCGTAGCCCGTGATACCGCTGACATTATACACGGTGCCTTCGCCACTGATGGTGAGGCTGGTCACGCCGTTACCTGCGCTGATGGTGCGCATCCGCTTGCCTTGCTTAGTGATTTCCGTTATTCCTGCTGCCACGTCGTCGTAGTAGCAGTTGTTGATATTGATTGTGCCCAAATGATGGCCAATGGCAAACATATAGAAATCACTATTATACGAATTCTTGATGCTGACGGATGTCGGGGCGAAGACGCAGTCGGTGAGTGTAGAAGTCGCTTCTTCCTGTGTCCAGCCTACCAATCCGCCGCCTTCATATCCGCTGTTATTGCTGTAGTTGATGCTGCCCGTGAAGATACAGCCGCTCATGTTGAGTGAACCGTTTTTGTTCACTCGGCCCACGAAACCACCGGCATCAATGTCAGATGCATAGCTTGAAGTGATGGCTACGCTGCTCTTACAATTGGAGATAGTGGTGTTGCCACTCACGAAACTGGCGATGCCGGCGGGTCGCCTTCCATCAGTGGTGATGCTGCCCGCCACGTTTAGGTTCTTAATCGTAGCACCGTCGAGTGCCGCGAAGGGAGCGGCTGGCGTGTCGAGATCGTGCTTTGTCACGGTCAGGTCAAGGGTAATCGTGTGGTTGCCTCCGTCGAAATTACCCTTGAATGCAAGCATGTGTCCTTCGGTCGACCAGTTGGTAACACCCATACCCCACATTATGCTCACGGTGATGTCATTGGTCAGTATGTAGGACTTATCGCAATACTCTTGGTAAGTATCCGATCTGCCGATAAGAAGCGCGAAGGCAAGCCAGTCGTCGGCATTACGAACCTGATACGGGTCTTGAGCTGTGCCGATGCCATTAAATGCCCATGCTCCCTGCGTCACCATCGTGAGCAGCAGGAGCAATGATAATAATCCTTTTTTTATCATAATTGAATAGAATAAATTGTATTATAATTTAAGTTTCGCAAATGCTCAACTTCACCGTCACATGTCTCGTTGGCAACAAACAGGAAGGCTTCCCCTGCCCCACCGTCGGGACAAGAGAAGCCTATGTCATATCACACCGCCATCTCCCTGTTGGTTGAGAGAAAGAGTTAAAACGCTCTGCGGATAGATAATTTGTGTATTCATATCAAATGGAAATAAGTATTTTCATTTAAGATTGACGTGAAATGAGGATATTGGGTTCATCCCCACACAAAAGAAAGAATAAGGTATTTTCTTGTCTCTCATGTATTATTTCGGTGGCAAAGATATATAATTCCCCCAAAACATCCAAGCATTCCCTTTACTTTTTTTCACTTTCTGCCAAAAAAATCCGCTCAATCCGCTCAATCGTTCCGCAGGAACTTGTCTTAAAAAACATACCGCTTCGCAATGATTCAGCAGAAACAATTGATGAAAATTGGCTACGCCGAGCTAAAGGTTGACGTGTGAATTGACGTGAATTGACGTGTTAAAAACCGACCTTCAATGATTTTATTTGACGTGAACCTTTAGCTCGGCGAAGCCAATCCTCGTGAATATACACGTCAATCTGACATCAATAAATTCACTTTCGGAAGAAACAAAACCTCGGATTGGTTTTTTCTGAAACTAATTTGAAAATAATTAGAATAATTATGTCACTAATTTCTATAATTAAATCATCAAAATTTGTGGATAAAATTATTTTAATTATGGTAATTTGTTTCTCAAAAACCATCACACGAGGCTCTTAGGGAACCATCCGGACGGGGCTTTCGCCAAGAAAGCAAAAAATCCGTTTCATCCGCTCAATCCGTGGTTAAAAAATATCTCCGTTCACATTCGTTCAATTCGTTCACACAGATGGCACAGAGGGTCACAGAAAGAACGCCATGAGCGGTGTAGAGAAATCAGTTCAGTCTTGCTATCTCCTCGTTGAATTCTTCGAGTGAGAGGACTGTAAGTTTGGGGAATGGAATGTCTTTCAAATGAGAGAAATGAGCATCATCCGTGACAATGTAGTCAGCTCCAGCAGTAATGGCACAATCGACAAATTTATTGTCATCCTTGTCAACATCCGAAAGGAGATGAAACCTAAAAAAGGACTCACGGTATAGAGTCCTGGGATGACGGGCAATTGCCTCTACCACATTGTGCGCCACCTCAGGCGAAGTGTGAAGAGCAAGAATTTCTTCGTACTCCGTCAATATCTCGTTGCTGACACACAAACAATAGCGGCCCGCCAAGAAATCCGTCCAAATCTTATGGTAACGACTTCTGGTGGGCAACACCTGAATGAGACAGTTTGTGTCGAGGACTACGTGGCGCATGACATTCAAAGGCTTCTGTAAGGAGTACGCAAATGTTGTCCGCGCAGTTCGTCCAGTTTGTTTTGGTCAAATGTCCCATCGTCCCACATCTTGTCAATGGCACGTTGTGCACGTTCGGCAAAGAAGAGGGAGAGAGTCATGCGAAGTGCATCGAGATCCTCCTGCGAGGTGACATTCGCCGCAGCATTCATCAGTTCCAGCTGTGCTAATTCTGTGTAACTCATATTCTCATCTTGTTTTATTCGCCGGCAAAGTTACAACTTTTCCCCTTCCCTTCCAAATTAATCGTACACAAATCTGTTTCATCCGCTCAATCGTTCCGCAGGAACTTGTCTTAAAAAACATACCGCCGATGATTCTGTAGAAACAACGGATTCATCGGACTTATAATTTTCAACCACGAATTACACGAATTTCACGAATTGGGAGAGCCTTGGCGGCTCTTGGGAAACCATCCGGACGGGGCTTTCGCAAAGAAATATGCTTATTCTTGTCCATGATTATTTTAGATTTAGCAATTCGGCAGCTCTCTCTGTCAGCACCTTCGACTGATAAAGTGGAAGCAATTGTTTGACTTTTGTTTTGCTCAATGGATGAAGGTTGTCGAAATAGCAGTTGCCTGCGCTTAGATAAACCATGTCGAGGAATGCCCGTTCAGGAGTTGCTATCAATATGTTGTCATGCTGCTCAATACCCTCCATTCCAATCCATAATTCAGGATTGATGATTCGAAACCGATAGGTCTTGTCGTCTATTTCAACTATACGATTCAGGTAACTTACGCATGTTATGGCGTCGTCATACTGAAACACTACACCTGCTCGCTGAAGCACATACTCCAGTGATATATAGACAGGGCGGAAGAGGCTACAAGCCATTTCCTGCTCATTGTAGTATGCTTTGGTATAGATACCACGACGAGGATTACTTATCTTGCCCTCCTTTATATAATAATGAAGTGATTGAGTAAGTTTCTGACTATTTTCACACTCCA
>ONAG01000007.1 GCA_900315745.1 uncultured Prevotellaceae bacterium | reverse complement strand
TATGCCTTCTCAAAAGACAGAAACATACGCATATACACACATCGCGACAACCATATCATGCAACACAATATTGAAAAGCATGGCTTCACTTATTGTGGTATCATCCATCTTGCATCGGGAGATGAAAGGCTTGCCTACCAGAAATATCTATGAGATCGCTGTCTCGTGTCAGGTTATCTTCTGCCAAAGCCAAAGCCCTGTTGAGGCGCTTTCTCGGGTTCGCCGAAGACTGATGCTTCAACATCCTTTTCGTTGAGCTTGAACACCATGAATTTTGGATTTTTCTCTGTACATGGCATCCAAGTACCGCCATTCTTGCCGTTAGGATCGCTATATTTCACAAAGTTTGTCCATGCCGTCAACATCTTCTCGGAAAGGTCCCAGTCGCCTTTCGTCCAAGGACGCCAACAATGTTTCAACGACTTGAACACAAACCATAGGTCGGAAGAGTGAAAAGCACCTCTCAAACGTTGTGTAACCTCAGGATGTGAGCCGTCGTCGGGCAGAGGACGTGCAAACTGGTACGCCCATGCCTTGCCACCCTTGCTCTGACGTACCTTGCAAAATTCAGCTATGTTGGGAGCCATGTTGCCCATGTCGTTAAGTGTGAAACCAATCATGTATGGAACATCAGCCAAAGTTCCTTCGCGGGTGGCATCATCGAAACTTTTTATGCTAACATAACCATCTATCAACGGCATGAATGGCAATCTGATACGGTCGCCTGTGACTTGTCCGTAGAGGTTGCTGAGGGCAAAGACAGTCTCTGTGGAAGCCTGACGCATTTTCTGCAAGTCTGTCAGCCCTGCCCAATCGAATACTTTTTTCGCATTGGCGGCTGCATCTTCTATTGAACCACCACTGTAACGTCCACCCATCATTCCGCCACCGTTAGGATTGGGGATGCTTAGTCCTTGGGCGCTCATGATGACAGCCTTGTGAAACAGGCCACGAGCCAACGGGGATTCACAAAGTGTACGCACACTGCCGCCACCAGCACTCTGTCCGAAAATAGTAACGTTGTTTGGGTCACCACCAAACTGTGCAATGTTCTTCTTAATCCACTTCAAGGCTTCTATCTGGTCAAGAATGCCATAGTTGCCTGATACCTTGTGAGGACTTTCTTCCGATAGTGCAGGGTGTGTGAGGAAACCAAAAACACCAAGACGATAGTTGATGGAAACGAGCACCACATCCTTGGCGCCCCATTCCTGTCCGTCGAACTCTGGTTCGGAGCCCCATCCTTCTCGATATCCGCCACCATGAATCCACAACGCAACAGGGAGTTTCTTTGCCGACATGCCAGGAGCCTTGGTCCATACGTTGAGATATAGGCAGTCCTCGCTATAGGGCGCTTCTTTCCCATAGCCCCATTCTGTGAAATAGCCGCCAGGGTATTGGATTGCCTGATAGCTGGGATGTCCAAAAGTGTCGCAAATCTTCACACCCTTCCATGGCACGATGGGCTGCGGTTCCTTCCAACGATTCTCCTTGATGGGAGGAGCTGCGTAAGGAATGCCACGATAAACATAAACGTCAGAGTGATCGTCTGCCAAAACGCCTTGAACTTGACCTCCTTCAATAGTTAACACTGGATTTTCTGCTGCATAAGCAGATGCCGTGAGCATGAGCAAAAGAGACAAAAATGTTTTTTTCATTCTCAATAGTTTTTAATAAGTTGGCACTAAAAAATAGTTGAATAGTTAGAATCTTGATGATTAATTCTGGTTAAAGATTTTTGCAAAGTTAGCGTATTATGTTGAATTAATGTTTGGATTCTACACAAAAAAATAAAAATAAATCAAAATGAGAACAGGAAAGTGTATCGACAAACACAGCCAAGCATTACTTTTTGCAAAAAACATTTAGCTTTCTTTTGCTTTTCTGCTGTATTTTGCTAATTTTGCACGTCACTTAGTATAAAGGCAATTATTGATGGATGACAATACCTTGCAGAGGGCAAGACTAACCCTCACGAGTTATCTGGAGGAGAACAAATGCAGGAAAACTCCTGAACGATATGCCATTCTTGAAGCAATATATGGTATGACCGGGCATTTCACTCTTGAAGAACTTGGAAACAAAATGGAAAAAGACAGCTTCAGGGTGAGCAGGGCGACATTATACAACGCCATACACCTTTTCATGAGACTGCGGCTTGTTGTAAGGCATGATTTTCAACAACAGGTGAAGTACGAGGCGTGTTTCCAAAACGACAATCATTGTCATCAGATTTGCACTATATGTGGAAAGGTTGTAGAATTGAACAGTGGTGCTTTTGCTGAGGCTGTGGAACATGTCAAGTTGAAGAGGTTCCATAAGGTGGGGTATTCATTATATATTTATGGCGTTTGCAGCGTTTGTCAAGCCAAAATCACCAGAAAAAGGACAAAGACAAAATTAGTGAAATCAAATAAAAAACACAGAAATGAATAAAGGAAAAGTTGACGTGCTTCTCGGTTTGCAATGGGGCGACGAGGGAAAAGGCAAGGTTGTGGATGTGCTCACACCTCAATATGATGTCATAGCTCGATTTCAAGGTGGACCCAACGCAGGGCATACATTGGAGTTCGAAGGACAAAAATATGTGCTCAGAAGCATACCGTCGGGGATATTTCAAGGTGGAAAAATCAACATAATAGGAAATGGCGTGGTGATGGCGCCCGACCTCTTCATGGAGGAGGCGAAAGACCTTGAACGGAGTGGTCATGATTTGCGTGACAGGCTTTACATCTCCAAGAAAGCTCATCTCATCATGCCTACACACCGGGTTCTTGATGCAGCTCTTGAAGCAGCAAAAGGAAAAGGGAAAGTTGGAACAACAGGAAAGGGCATAGGTCCAACATATACTGACAAAATATCCAGGAATGGTCTTCGTATAGGCGACATCTTCGACGACTTTGAGAGGAAGTATCTCGAACACAAGGCGAGACATGAAAAGATGCTCAGCCAATTGGGATACACCAATTACGACATCTCTGAGGTTGAAAAGAAGTGGATGGAAGGCATAGAATATGTAAAACAATTCCATATCGTTGATAGCGAACACGAAATAAACAAATTGCTGAACGAGGGCAAGAGCATATTGTGCGAAGGCGCCCAAGGCACCATGCTTGATGTGGATTTTGGTAGTTATCCTTTTGTGACTTCATCCAATACGATTTGTGCTGGTGCATGCACGGGATTGGGAATAGGCCCAAACAAAATAGGTGAGGTGTATGGCATCATGAAAGCATACTGCACTCGTGTCGGTGCAGGTCCTTTCCCCACAGAATTGTTCGATGAGACAGGTGCCAAAATACGACAGTTAGGACATGAATATGGAGCTGTCACCGGACGTGAGAGAAGATGTGGATGGGTAGATCTTGTAGCACTTCGCTATTCTGTAATGGTGAATGGAGTGACTAAGCTTATCATGATGAAGAGTGATGTGCTCGACTCCTTCGATACCATCAAGGCTTGTGTTGCTTACAAGAAGGAAGGAAAGGAAATAGACTATTTCCCATACGATATAGAAAAAGACCTTGAACCTGTATATGTGGAATTGCCAGGATGGAATACCGACATGACTTCAATGACTGAGGAAAGCCAATTCCCACAAGCATTCAAAGATTATGTTGCTTTCATAGAGAAGCAGCTAAACACTCCTATTGTGATAATTTCAATAGGACCGGACAGACAACAAACAATAATAAGGCAATAGATAATGGCACAGAAACCAAACATACCAAAAGGAACTCGCGATTTCTCACCCGTGGAAATGGCTAAACGCAACTATATCTTCGACACCATTCGTGAGGTTTATGCTCTTTATGGATTCCAGCAGATAGAAACGCCTGCCATGGAGACTCTACAGACTCTTATGGGCAAATATGGCGAGGAAGGAGACAAACTCCTCTTCAAAATCCTTAATTCAGGGGACTATCTTGGAAAGGTTGACAAGGAGGATTTTGAGAATCCAAATCTGCTAAAACTTGCAGCTAAAATGTGTGAGAAAGGCTTGAGGTATGACCTTACTGTTCCCTTTGCCAGATATGTGGTCATGCATCGCGAAGAATTGCAAATGCCGTTCAAGCGATACCAGATACAGCCTGTATGGAGGGCGGACAGACCTCAAAAAGGAAGATATCGTGAGTTCTACCAATGTGATGCAGACATAGTGGGAAGTGATTCACTTCTAAATGAGGTGGAACTGATGCAAATTATCGACACTGTGTTTGACAAATTGGGTATAAGGGTTGCCATCAAAATAAACAACCGGAAAATACTCACTGGAATAGCGGAAATCATTGGAGAGGCCGACAAAATTGTTGACATCACAGTTGCCATCGACAAATTGGATAAGATTGGTCTTGAAGGCGTGAATGAGGAGTTGAAGAAAAATGGTATTTCCCAAGATGCCATTGACAAGTTGCAACCAATCATCGCTCTCAGTGGAACAAACGAGGAGAAGTTAAATACTATAGAAGGTGTTCTCGCATCATCTGAAATTGGGATGAAGGGTGTGCAAGAGGTTAAGACCATATTTGATTATTTGAAATCATGCAATTTGAAAAACAGGTTTGAACTTGACCTTACACTCGCCAGAGGACTAAACTATTACACGGGTGCCATTTTCGAAGTAAAGGCATTGGATGTACAGATAGGCAGCATTACAGGCGGTGGACGCTACGACAACCTAACTGGCATTTTTGGGTTGCCTGGCTTAAGTGGTGTGGGCATATCTTTCGGAGCAGACCGAATCTTCGATGTGCTGAATGCTCTTGACCTTTACCCTCAAAAAACGACAGACACGACAAAATTGCTGTTTGTGAATTTCGGAGACAAGGAAACAGCATATTGCATGCCCTTGGCATCTCAATGCAGGAAAGAGGGTATCAGTTGCGAGATTTTCCCTGACAAGGCAAAAATAAAAAAGCAGATGGCTTATGCAAATGCTAAAAGAATAGCCTTCGTAGCCATGGCTGGTGAAAATGAAATCAATGAGAACAAGGTCACTCTGAAAAACATGGAGACAGGTGAACAGATGCTTGTGGATTCCGATAAGATTGCAAATGTCATTAATGCTTGATTTTCCAAAAGAAAAGACCAACTTGCCAACTTTATTATGAAGAAAATATTATTCCTACTGGCTGTAGTGGTGGTGGCATCTCTTTCGGCAACGAAAAGAAAAACAACTATCTTCATGATTGGTGATTCCACCATGGCCAACAAATCCATAACCAATGGAAACCCAGAAAGAGGGTGGGGGATGGCATTGCAAGGTTTCTTTAGTGATGACATAGTGGTGGACAACCATGCCGTCAATGGTCGTTCGTCCAAAAGCTTCATTGATGAAGGTAGATGGCAAGTTGTTCTCGAAAGAATAATGCCTGGCGATTATGTCTTCATCCAATTTGGCCACAATGACGAAAAACCAAAAGAGGACAGGCATACAGACCCGGGAAGCACTTTCGACGCCAATTTGGCAAAATTCGTCAACGAGACCAGAAGCAAAGGCGGGGTGCCTGTCTTGTTCAATTCTGTGGTAAGAAGAAATTTCCAAGCAAAAGTGGAAGAAAACGATGATGATGAGAAATTGAGAAATACCGTTTTCACAGGAGAGAAGAAAGTGGAAGGCAATGTGCTTGTTGACACTCATGGAGATTATGTCATAGCCCCTCGAAATGTGGCTTCCTCTTTGAATGTGCCGTTCGTTGATGCCAACAAGATTACTCATGACCTTGAAGAAGGTTTGGGTCCGGAAGGTTCCAAGGCACTTCACATGTGGTTCAAGCCTGGTGAGAATCCTGCCATCCCCAAAGGAAGAGAAGACAACACACACTATTGTGTCTATGGTGCACATGTGGTGGCAGGCATTCTGGTGGATGAAATTGCAAGGCAAGTGCCATCGTTGAAAAAGTATGTGCGTCATTACGATTTTATAGTGGCTGCTGATGGTCATGGCAACTATATGGACTTGCAAAAAGCTGTGGATGAAGCTCCTGAACGTGCGAAAACTACTATTCGCATCCTTAATGGTGAATGGAAACGACCTGTTGTGCCAAAGAATAAAAGAATTAAATTCTCGGTTTCTGAAAATGCAAAACTGTTTAAAAAATAGGTTTATTCGAAAATAATTCGTCTAAATATTTGTCTTTCCTTTTTTTTTCATATATTTGCATCACAATCCATAGAGAACGTTATACAATCTTTTATTCTAAAACACAAACATTATGAAGAAAAAATTTATTTGTACAGTATGTGGTTACATCCATGAGGGACCAGAACCACCAGAGAGATGCCCGATTTGTAAGGCTCCAGCAGCAAAATTCAATGAGGTGGTTGAAGGTGAGGAACAACCATTTGCTACAGTTCATGAACTGGGCGCTGCAAGAAAAGAAGGTGCTGACGAAGAAATGATAAAGGATCTGCTCAACCATTTCAATGGAGAATGTGGTGAGGTAGGCATGTATTTGGCTATGAGTCGTCAAGCCGACAGAGAGGGCTATCCAGAGGTAGCAGAAGCTTTCAAGAGGTATGCTTTTGAAGAGGCTGACCACGCATCAAGATTTGCAGAGCTCCTTGGTGATGTCTTGGGAGACACAAAGAGCAACCTTGAGGCAAGAATAGCTGCAGAACGTGGCGCGTGCGAGGATAAGTTCAGAATTGCTCGAAATGCAAAGAAAGCAGGCATGGATGCCACTCATGACACTGTGCATGAAATGGCTAAAGACGAAGCACGCCATTGTGCAGGATTCGAAGGTCTGTACAAGAGGCTGTTTAAGAAATAACTTATTCAGTCAAGCATATTACTCTTAGATTCTATACGCCATTTCAAGATGACCAGTCATTTTGAAATGGCTTTTTCTTTATCTTTTCAATATTTGTCTTTTGAGAGTGAAGTGAAATAACAAAGACGATATAGCTTGAAAAGAAACAAAGAAGGGGATGTGCCAGTAAGGTTTCTGCGTATTATTGTACCTAATAAATGATATGTCTTTCGTGGTATCCATGAAAGATGATATTTGTCTAATAGGTCACAAACATGTAAAAGTCTTGAATACCCGGATAATTCAGAACGAAACTTCAGGAGCGTATTCAAGCCTTCCTCTGTCTTCTCCATATACCTTTCGTTGCTCTCGTATGTGTTGAATCCCACAGGGTTGTCTATGTGATAAATGGGTATTCCGTTTTCTTGCAGGACCTTTCCAAACAATACATCCTCATAGCCATAGTGCTTGAAACGTTCGTCAAGGGGGAAAGAAATCATCACATCGCGATGAACCATGAAATTGGATGTGTGAAAGTTTAAATAAGGTGATAGCGAGCGAACTGCACATTTTTGTTTGCTGATATTTGCCTTTTCGTATGAATAACGTAGATTTCCGATGATGTCAACATCATCGGAAATTGCATAACCGCCATATACAAGAGGATGACCATTTTCTTCAAGGTAATTCGATATGAATGTGTCTGAGATGACAGACATGTGGCTGTCAATGTATAACAACAGGTCATGGTGGGCGCTTTGAGCCAAGTAATTTCTAATGGCAGAGCGACCTCTGTTTTCTTTATTTTCCAAATATTTGCAATTTGGAATAATATTTATTGTCCTATTTGTGGAAATGATGGCTGTATCTGAACTTCCATCGTCTGCAACCAGTATTTCGTATTTGAGGCTTGCTAACAAAGAACATTGTTTTTGCAAGTCTTTTACCAATTCTACACAAATGCAATTGTATGTCGGAATTAGAATGCTTAGGGCGGTGTCAGAAGTCATGCCTTGTATTTTGTGAAGCAAATTTATATATTAATCCGTAATATATTACATTTTTATTTGTTTTTTTTGAATAATTGTACTTTTCTCGTAATTTTGCAAGCCAAAGACATATACACTCGCAAATGAAAAGGTTTTTAATGATATTTGTCCTTTTGTCGCTATGTGCAGTCATAAACGCTGTGCCGGCGAAGAAGGAATGGCGCTCTTTTCTCCAACCAGATGGCACAACATTAGAATTGATGCTTGTTGGAGACGAGAACCTACATTATTATATTACTAAGGACAACATACCTGTAATAGAAGAGGAGGACAGCAAATTTTGTTATGCACGAAATGTGGGGTTTTCCTTGAAATCTACGGGGGTGTTGGCTCATGAGGCACGTTTGCGTTCTTCGCTGGACAAGGCAAACGTTTCTTCTTTAGAAGACGTTGAACACGCTCGGCATTATTTCAAAGCCAAGAGTGCAAGTAACAAACATTATTCCCTTGGCATGAAAAGCAGTGCCTATTTGGGCAAGAAGAAGGGATTGATAATATTGGCAAATTTTTCAGACAAACAATTCTGGGATTATTCTGAAAGTGACAATGGGAAAGCCACTTGGAATAGATACAATGATTTGGTGAACAAGGAAGGCTACACCAATGAGGAATATGGAGCCATAGGTAGTGTTCATGATTATTTCTTGGACCAAAGCTATGGAAAGTTCGACCTGTCTTTTGATGTTATGGGACCTGTCAATTTGGAAAACACGGTATCTTACTATGGCAATAACGTAAATGGTGACGACTTCCATGCCGGACAAATGATATATCATGCTTGTCAATTGGTGGATAGTCTGGTTGACTTCAACGATTACGACTGGGATGGTGATGGGATAGCAGAAGAGGTTTTCGTGCTTTATGCTGGTTATGGTGAAGCTACTGGTGGAGGAGCCAAGACCGTTTGGCCACACATGTGGTCGCTTGTGGAGGCTTCCAAGGATGATGATATTCCAGAAAAAGTGGAGTTTGACGGATGTCAAATCGATGTGTATGCTTGCAGTAATGAGTTATATTCACGAAGTGGATATACAGAGATGGGTATTGGCGTGTTCTGTCATGAATTCTCGCATTGTTTTGGATTGCCAGACCTATATGACACAGGCTATTCCAATGTCTTTGGCATGGGTATGTGGGATTTGCTTGATGTTGGTTCGTATAACGGTCCCTTGGGTTTGGGATGGGTGCCTGCAGGTTATTCCAGTTACGAAAGGAACTTCGTGGGATGGATGGATTTTGAAGAACTTGAAAAAGATACTCTTGTCATAGACCAAAAGCCTCTGACCGAACAAGGTAGCGCGTATGTAATTTACAATGATGGCAACAGGAATGAGTATTACCTGCTTGAGAATAGGACTAAAAAGGGTTGGGATGCTTATTTGCCAGGAAAAGGACTTTTGGCAATCCATGTTGATTATGACCCTGATATTTGGGATTCGAACATTGTAAATACAGTAGGAAAAGATAATTCTCATCAGAGATTCACTGTGTTTCATGCAAGCAATAGTGATTTTGGAGGGAATGAACCTTATCCATATAATGGTAATGACAGCCTAACCGATAATTCAGTCCCTCAGGCTTTATTATATAATGAAAACTTGGATGGTTCTTTCCTCATGCACAAACCAGTAACAGGTATTGCAATTAATGAGGAAAATGACTATGTCTCATTCTGTTTCAAAAATGAAGTTGAAAAATATATAGCATCCATAAATGATGTGGAAAACTCTTTGAAAAATGATATGGCAGATATCTACACCTTGGAAGGTACTCTGGTTGTTCCCAATTTTAGAGGTGACAACTTAAACTTTTTGCCAAATGGTGTTTATATTGTAAAGAGGAATGGAAAAAATGCGGTAAAAGTATTGATACGGAAATGATCAGAATATAATCATTAGCTCCAATCTTGTAGTTAAGATTTGTTAATTAAAGACAACAAACGAAAAACGGCAATGAAGTGGTGGCTTTATCTTGCTGATTTTTCATACCTTTGCAGCCGCCATTACGAGATAATGGCATAATATTCAAACCAAATATATTAAAAAATGGCAACAAAAATCAGATTGCAGCGTCGTGGACGCAAAGGCTATGCTTTCTATAGCATCGTCATTGCAGACGCAAGAGCACCACGTGATGGTAGATTTATCGAGAAGATTGGTACTTACAACCCCAACACCAATCCTGCTACTGTGGATTTGAATTTCGAAAGCGCACTCGCATGGGTGGAAAAAGGCGCCCAGCCAACAGACACAGTGCGTAGTATTCTTAGTCATGAAGGCGTGTACCTGATGAAGCACCTCAAAGTTGGTGTCAAGAAAGGTGCCTTTGACGAGGCAGAGGCTCAGAAGAGATTCGATGCTTGGAAAGACTCAAAGGTAAAGAGCGACGACAAAGTACGCCAAGACATGGCAAAGGCAAAGAAAGATGCTTATGAGAAAGAATTGAAGGCAGAGAAAGCCATCAATGAGAGCATCGCAAAGAAGGTGGCTGAAAAGAAAGCCGCTGCTGAAAAAGCTGCTGCTGAGGCCGCTGCTGCCGAAGCACCTGCAGAGACTGCCGAAGCTTAATTCCGCAAGAAACTTTTATCGGAGAACCTCTTTTGGAGTGTTCTCCGATATTTTTTTATAAACTCTTATAGAATTCCTCGTATTTTCTTGCTACAGTGTGGTATTCATGGTACCGCTTTATATATTCCACACTATCTTTTTTCTTTTTATATAACTCCTCTGGATGAGTAACAAGATGCTCCAATGCATCTACCACACTTTCGCGTGATGGTCCTACATTGACTATTGGGCGTAATGTGTTCTCTCCCAAAATCTCATAGTTCTCAGGTTCTCCACCGCCTATGCATACAATGCCTTTTGACATGGCAAGCAATGGGTTCATCGATGGTGTATAACTATATAGTTGGTCGAGAATGGCATCAGCACCATCCATCATGCTTTTGTATTTATGAAAGGGGACTGAACGTGCTACGCGCAGTTCCATTCGGTCGGGATGCCTCGCCAACACTTCCTCAGCGGCAGACAACATTAGGTCTGTTCCCTTGTATGCATTACGTGAAGTATTGATACCTATGAATATTTTAATCTTATCGCCTACAGGTGCTATATTCGGCTTTGCTGGCATTTCAATGGGGTATGGAATGAATACTGTCTTTTTTGGGTAAACAGGATGGTAGCACGCCCAATATTCGTATAATCCGGCAACTATGCCATCACATTCTTGGGCTATTTGTCGGTTGAGCCTCTCCTTTGCCGTTCCGAGCCAGTCTTCTCTCTCCATTAGAGCCTCGGAATTGGTTCGTAGTTCGTCGCCAATGTTGAAATCGCTGTATCTCAAGGGCTTGTCCTTTATGCATGTATTAACCCAAAACCAGTCCATACCAAAACCACCAAGTACAATCTTGGAGTTGTTTCTTCTCAATTGGTTGTAAAAGGAAAACAATCTTTCTGCTTTCAATTCCAAGAATATAGGATTGATAAGTTGCACAATGTCATAGCCTTGCAGTTTTGGGATAATTCTTTGTGCTTTCATGTATAAAGAGATGCCACCCAACTTGCCTGGCTTTCTGCTCAAATCAATGTCACGAGGATAGTCTTTCCAGAAATCACCATTTGAGGCAACGGTAACCTCATTGCCAAGAGCCCGCAAGCCTTTTGCCAATGTTGCATGTACATTGCTATATTCTCCAAGAAGCAGTATCCTCATGTCTGTAATGTTCCATTTTTTTGTCGCTTGTCCTTGTCATTTTAGGACATAGCATAGAAGCCGACGTCCTTGTTTTGTGCTGATTACACGTCTAAACCATTTGTACTTCTGCGTGTAGTCTTTGTCTGGAAGTGGGTAAAGACCTTTTTTGCTTAGTTCGCTGATGCATTTTTCGAGATAACGCCCATTGTGCGTCAACTTTATCACATTATAAAGATAGTCCATTGTGAGCTGGTCAATTCTTCTTTGCAATGCTTCCCTGTCTCCCACGGGTAGTGTGTCTGCCTTCTCTGCAAGTCGGAAAATGACACCCTGTGTGTCAGAAAGTCGTTGCAATATCCACTTCTTGTTGTCTTCGTGGGTGATGGAGTCGTTCCTGTTTCTATAAAAATAAGCCTTAGCCTGTGTGGAATACAGCCTCTCTGCCCTAAGGAATAATTGCGGGGTGAATTCCTCGTCCTCATGGAGTATTCCTGATGTGAAACGTAGGTTGACCAAAGTCTTTTTCCTGAAAATGTAACCGCAAGCAGAAGCCCGCAGATTGTTTCGACGCATATATTCACCACCTTCCATGGGACCTTCAAATTCCGATGGCGGCACATGTTCCTCTTTGTCTGCAAGCTTGAAAACAACGATATCAGGGTGCTTGTATCTCACAATGTCAAGACAATGCTCGTACACAGGGGGATTGAGTTTGTCGTCACCATCCACAAATTGGATATACTCACCACGTGATGCTTCTATTCCTAAATTGCGAGCCGCGCTCAAACCACGATTGCTTTGGCGAATGTATAATATTTCGTCTATCTTATCAGATAATGCAGGAAGAGGACTCTCTGAAGAGCCATCGTCAATCAGGATGATTTCACGCTCGTTTTTGTTGAGCGACAAAGCCAACAAGCTATCCAAGCATTCGCATATCCATTGCGTTGGCAGATTATAACAGGTAACGATGAAACTGATTAATGGGCGTTTCTCGTTGGATGAGCTATTCGGTGTAGTTTGCATAGATTCTTTATTCCTAACAATTTGAGCAATCTCAATTTTATTTTTGTCTTACGGCTTACAGCAAGTGATTTTATGTCTTTTCTTTTCAATAAAGGAACAGGAAGAATAGGCTGTTTCCTTGATAAAGCATAAGCGTCAAGTTGGATGTTTAGTACATGAGTGAAATATTCGGTGAGCTCTTCCTCAAGTCCCAATTTGTTGATTTGTGCCACATGCGCTTCAAGAAGGTCTGACAGTCCCTTGCTGCCGGGGTTCATTGTGATTCCATTGTGGTTGCTGGTATAATAATACCTTCCCTCCTCAGTTGTGGCTATCACATGAGCGCCTTCTATTAATAGCGGAATGGTATGGGCGTCTTCAAACAATTTGCCTATAGGGAAACGAATGTTGTCAAACAATCTTCTGACAAAAATCTTGTTGCAAGCATATGTATGAGTGTAGCCTTTTCCTTCAAGCCAATACTTGCGCATGTCATGATATTCGTGAATGCCAAATTTCAGCAAGGTTTGGTCCTTTCCACCATGATGCCAAACCACGGGATATTCAAGAATATCATATTCAGGATGGGCTGCGAGACGACTCATGAGGATGGATAGAGTGTTTTCGCCTATGAAGTCGTCGCTATCAATAAAAGTTATGTATTCACCTTGTGAAATTGATATTCCTGCATTTCTTGCTGAGGATAGCCCGCCATTCTTTTGATGGATTACTTTTATTCTGTCGTCTTTTTCAGAATATTGGTCGCATACTATTCCTGAATTATCAGGTGAACCATCGTCAACCAGTATCAACTCATAGTCGCCAAACGATTGCCCCAGCACACTATCTATGCAGCGCGCGAGTGTTGCCTCTACATTGAATGCAGGTATGACAATGCTTAGTTTCATACTGCAAAGATAGTGCAAGCCGAGTGAAGCACAAAATAAATCGGAAATTTATTTTTGATTCCGAGGCGCCGCCTATCTTCGCTCAAGCAAAGTAGTGCAAGCCGAGTGAAGCACAAAATAAATCGGAAATTTATTTTTGATTCCGAGGCGCCGCCTATCTTCGCTCAAGCAAAGTAGTGCAAGCCGAGTGGAATGTAAAGCTTGACACGATGTTTTTGCTTTCATACAAAAACAATATTTTTCATTTTTTTACGTTTAGTAAGAGAATACATAATGAAAAAGGCAAAAAAGAGTGACAGTTATTCACATGTCTTGAAATATACCGGTCTTTTCGGAGGTGTTCAAGGCATGAACATTCTGGTAGGCATAGTGCGCAACAAACTTGTAGCCACGATTTTGGGACCTGCTGGAATGGGATTGATTGCTCTTTTCAACTCAACAATAAACCTACTGTCCAACTCTACAAATCTCGGCATTCCCATGAGTGCCGTGAAAAACATTTCCCAAGCCTATGACAATGGTGACGAAATGCATTTGAAGAAAAATGTGATGATGGTTAGGTCTTGGTGCCTGCTTACGGCATTAGTTGGAATGTTTTTGTGTATCTGCCTTAGTTCGTTGTTGAGCAAATGGACATTTGGATGGGGAAACCACACTTTGCACTTTGTTCTTTTGTCCCCGATTGTAGGAATGTTGGCAATTACTGGTGGAGAGATGGCAATCCTAAAAGGAGTGAGACAACTCAAGCAATTGGCATCGATTTCAGTATATAACGTGATATTGGCTCTTGTCATATCAGTCCCTCTATATTTCTTTTTTGGTGAGGCCGCCATTGTGCCATCACTTGTTCTTATGGCAATGGCTCAGATGTTGCTTACCATAAATCGTTCATATAGGTTGTTTCCCTTTTCCATTACCAGAGACAAGCAACAACTTTCAGATGGCATGGAGATGGTTAGGCTTGGGATAGCTTTTGTCCTTGCTGGAATTTTGGGGAGTGGAGCAGATTTCCTGATTCGTTCATTTCTTAGTTATACATCATCTCTTGAGACAGTAGGACTTTATAGTGCAGGTTACATGATGACCATGACATATGCCGGAATGGTTTTTTCGGCAATGGAAACAGACTTTTTCCCTCGGCTGTCTGCTTGTCACCATCTTTCAACAACATCCAATACTGTAGTAAATAGGCAGATAGAAGTTTCTTTTCTTTTGATTTCACCTATGTTGGTATTTTTCACCATCTCCCTGCCTATACTCATGCCATTGTTGTATAGCGGTAAATTCACCCCTGTTATAGGCATGATGCAAGTCACTGTTTTTGCAATGTATTTCAGGGCATTGAAATTGCCAATGGCATATATGCCTCTTGCAAAAGGCGATTCCAAATCATATCTTCTCCTTGAGGCAATTTATGATGTCTTGTTGGTCATCGCTGTAGTTTTTTCATTCCGCAAGTGGGGACTATGGGGATGTGGTTTGGCGATTACGTTAGTTGGCATAATCGATCTTTTTGTAATCTTGTTCTACACAAGATACAAATATGACTTTCATGTCTCTTGCCAAGTGACACGTTATGTAATGATGCAACTGCCATTCGGCATTTTGGCTTTTGCCATGACATTCATACGAAATCCTTGGATATACTGGATTGCGGGCATTCTTCTTGGCTTTGCAAGTTTATGCGTTTCTGTTTTGATTTTGAGAAGAAAGACTTCCTTATGGGAATCCTTAAAGGCACGTATCAAG
This sequence comes from uncultured Prevotellaceae bacterium, assembly GCA_900315745.1. GTDB lineage: Bacteria > Bacteroidota > Bacteroidia > Bacteroidales > Bacteroidaceae > Prevotella. The sequence goes on along the minus strand of ONAG01000007.1, from coordinate 64,389 downwards.
CGGAGGTTCAACCATGAGTAAGGTGAGCGTATTGGTTGCAGCATACAATTCGGCACCATATATAAGGGAATGTCTTGATTCATTAAGGAAACAGACGTTGACCGACATACAGGTGATAGTAGTGGATGACGCCTCGACTGATGAAACAAGTGTTATTTTGGAAGAATATGCAAGCATGGACCATAGGTTTGTATGGAAGCGACTAAAGCAGAATGGCGGACAAGCCAAGGCTCGAAATGTTGCTTTGACGATGGCAGATGGTGACTATGTATGCATGGTGGATAGTGATGACTGGTTGGGAAACGATGCCTTGCAATGTGCTGCTGAGGTCCTTGATTCCAATCCATCCACAGATTGCGTCCTTTTTCAAGTAAAAGAGGTATATGCAGACCATGCACGCGATTATCCTATGCCCTCTTTCGATGTAATGAGTGGAGAAGAGGCTTTTGAAGCAAGTCTCACCTGGAAAATTCATGGTCTATACATGGTCAGGGCAGACTTGCACAAGCATTATCCATACGATGATTCATCGATGGCATATAGTGATGACAATACCACTCGCATCCACTATCTTAATTCGAGGGAAGTGAGACAATGTAAAGGCATATATTACTATAGGCAACACAACAACTCTGTCACCCATAAGGTGTCAGCAAGGAGGTTTGACTATCTTAGGGCAAACGAAAGCATGAGGCGACAAATGCTGGATTGCAAGGTTGAGAAAAGGTTGATGAATCTTTATGAAAAAGTGAGATGGCTGAATTTGATAGACACATATATGTTTTATTTCAATAACAGGTCATCATTGAATAAAGAGACATGTATGTATGGCAAGAAAGAGATGTTGAGGATATGGAGAGACATTGACACTCGATGCTTGCCCTATTCGTTGCGGTTAAAACCAGGTTATTCGCCATTAAAACCATTTTGGTGGCTTTTTGTTCTTCAAGAGGAGATATATTTCAGCTTGAGAAAGTTATTTGGCAAATGATTGGAAAAAGAATTGCTCATGAAGAAGAAAAAAACAGAAATGATTGCTTGCGATTGCAAGATTTTTCATATCTTTGCATTTGTTATTGCTACCTAATGATATAGAAGACCAAACACCATGACACTCATAATTGTAGCTGTATTGTTAATTAGCCTTGTGCTTATTTCTACCGAACAACTGACCAATATCAATAAATCGGCAGTTGCTATGTTTGCAGGTACGGTTGGTTGGGTGCTTTATATTTGCTATGGAACAGATTTTGTGATGCGTGAGCATCAAGGCGACTATGTGGACTTTCTTAATGGAGCTGTTGCCACAAGTACAGCCGTGAAGAATTACATAGCTCAAAATATTTTCCTAACGTATGTTGGAAGGGCAGCTGAAATTGTTCTGTTTCTTTTGGCTACCATGACGATAGTTGAGATATTGAACAATAATGGATGTTTTGATTTCTTGGCACCGATGGTGCGTACGAGGAAAAGCAGGAAACTGCTATGGTCGCTATCTGCTGTGACTTTCATTATTTCGGCAAACCTTGACAATCTGACCACAACGGCACTTATGCTTGTTGTAGTACATAATCTGGTAGAAGGAAGACGATTGAGAATCATTTATGGTAGTGCTGTTGTAATTGCTGCCAATACAGGTGGCGCTTTGACAGTTATTGGCGACCCTGCAGGAGTGTTTTTGTGGAATAAAAATGCCGTAACCGCCACAAACTTTTCCATGTCGCTGCTATTGCCTTGTTTGGTGGCATGGGCTTTGCCTGTGTTTATGTTGGGCAGGATGCTCCCTGAAAGGGTTGACATAGTATGGAAGACTTTGCCATATAGGGGAGATGACACTAATTTGAATGTCTGGCAAAGAATGTTGATGCTTGTCGTGGGAATTGGCGGTTTGTGGTTCATCCCTACTTTCCACAACATAACAAAATTGAGCCCTTTCCTCGGTGCATTGTGTGTGTTGTCCATATTGTGGATAGTCAATGAACTTTTCAATCATCGTCTGATGAATGTGGAAAAGATGATTGAACGTAGAATCCCCCGTTCTTTACAATATGGAGTAATTCAGATGATGCTGTTTGTAATGGGGCTTATGTTGGCTGTGGGTGTGGTAGAAGAGACTGGGGCGGTAAGATGGCTTGCCGTAAGGTGTGATGCGTATATACATAATATTTGGATAATGGGGGCTTTGGCAGGACTTGTGAGTAGTGTCCTTGACAATTTTGCAACTGCCCTGAGTTTCTTTTCACTTTATGATGTTTCAAAAGAAATAAGTCTGGCACCTACAGACCAATATGCTTTGTCCTTTGCATCTAATGGCTATTATTGGAAAGGTGTGGCATACTGTTGTGCTGTCGCAGGCAACATTTTCGCATTTGGTTCCATGAGCGGGGTGGCTCTACTCAAGATGGAGCGTCTTCCAATAATGTGGTATTTCCGCAACGTTGGATGGAAGGCGTTTGTTGGATGGTTGGTAGGCTTCTTAGTCTTGATGTTGCAGACAATTGTATGATAAAACTATAAAAATATGGCTAAAATTAAGACTATTGGTGTGATGACCTCTGGAGGTGATGCTCCAGGCATGAATGCAGCCATTCGTGCGGTTACGCGTGCAGGTATATGCAACGGTTTTAAGATCATGGGTATCTATCGTGGATATGATGGACTTATCAATGATGAAATAAGCCCTTTCACCACGGAGAATGTCAGTGGAATAATAATGTCGGGAGGAACCATTCTCAAGACAGCAAGAAGTAAGGAGTTCATGACTCCTGAAGGCAAGAAGAAAGCTTACGACAATATGGTGAAGCATGGCATTGACGCGCTTATTGTCATAGGCGGCAATGGATCGCTCACCGGAGCCATGGAGTTCGCAAGAGAATATGATGTCTGTTGCATTGGCTTGCCTGGTACGATTGACAACGACTTGTATGGCACAGATTCCACAATTGGTTATGACACGACAATGAATACCATCATGGATTGTGTGGACCGCATTCGTGACAGGGCACAAAGTCATGAACGCATCTTCTTCGTTGAGGTAATGGGACGCGACGCGGGCTTTTTGGCACAAAACAGCGCTATAGCAAGTGGTGCGGAGGCCGCCATTATTCCTGAAGAGTCAACGGGGGTGGACCAATTGGCTCGCTTTATGGAACGAGGCATTCGGAAATCCAAAAAAAGTTGCATAGTCATTGTCTCCGAAAGTCCTAAATGTGGCGCTCTCTATTATGCAGACCGTGTCAGAAAGGAGTTTCCTAATTTCGATGTCCGTGTATCCATACTCGGTCACTTGCAAAGGGGTGGCAGACCAACAGCACACGACCGCATCTTGGCGAGTAGGACTGGAGTAGGGGCTATCGAGGCTATCATTCAAGGCCAAAGAAATGTAATGATAGGCGTGCGCAACAACGAAATCGTATATGTGCCACTCGTGGAAGCTATAAGAAGCGACAAGCCTTTCGATAAAAAGCTAATTAAAGTGCTCGATGAATTGAGCATTTGATGCAATTATTTACATAAAAGTCGGCATCTCATTTATTTTTGTTCGCCTTTTGTTTGTGCTTGCGTGTAATTTTGAGTATATTTGCCGAATCTTAACAAACTTTCACTTTGAAAACAAATTTAATATCTTAATACTATAGCTTATGTCACAACTTAATGGACACATTTCTCAGATCATAGGCCCAGTCATTGACGTGTTCTACGACACCAAAGGGCAAGATCCAGAAAAGGTGTTACCCAAAATTCATGATGCCCTGAAAATAGCCAGGCCCGATGGAAAGGAGCTTGTAGTAGAGGTGCAACAACACATTGGTGAAGACACAGTAAGGTGTGTTGCCATGGACAATACCGATGGCTTGCAACGTGGTCTTGAGGCTATTTCAACAGGCTTCCCCATCTTAATGCCTTCAGGTGACCAAATCAAAGGCCGTATGCTTAATGTCATTGGACAACCTATTGATGGCATGAAAGCACTTGACATGAAAGGGGCATATCCAATACATAGGGAGGCTCCTAAATTTGAAGAATTATCTACACAAAAAGAAATGCTCTCAACGGGTATCAAAGTGATAGATTTGCTTGAACCTTATATGAAGGGAGGAAAAATCGGACTCTTTGGTGGCGCTGGAGTGGGCAAGACAGTGCTCATCATGGAATTAATCAACAATATTGCCAAAGGACACAATGGCTACTCTGTGTTTGCTGGAGTAGGAGAGCGTACACGTGAAGGCAACGACTTGATTAGGGAAATGATTGAGAGTGGCGTTGTCAGATATGGCGAGAAGTTCAAGAAGGCAATGGATGAAGGCAAATGGGACCTTTCGCTTGTAGATCCTGAGGAACTAAAGAAAAGCCAGGCTACATTGGTGTATGGTCAGATGAACGAACCTCCTGGGGCACGTGCCTCTGTAGCTTTGTCGGGTCTGACGGTGGCCGAGGAATTCCGTGACAATGGCGGCAAGGATGGCGAAGCAGCCGACATCCTATTCTTCATCGACAACATATTCCGTTTCACCCAAGCTGGTTCTGAGGTTTCTGCACTTTTGGGCAGAATGCCTTCTGCCGTAGGATACCAACCAACTTTGGCATCAGAAATGGGTACTATGCAGGAACGAATCACTTCGACCAAGAAGGGTTCCATCACTTCTGTGCAGGCTGTTTATGTGCCGGCAGACGACTTGACTGACCCCGCACCCGCCACCACATTCACGCATCTTGACGCAACAACAGAGCTTAGCCGTAAGATTACGGAATTGGGTATCTATCCAGCTGTGGATCCTCTGGGAAGTACTTCGCGAATACTTGACCCACTGATTGTAGGAAAAGAGCATTATGAGTGTGCTCAAAGAGTAAAGCAAATACTTCAAAGGTATAAGGAACTGCAAGACATCATTGCCATCCTTGGCATGGATGAACTTTCCGACGAAGACAAGCTCACTGTAAACAGGGCACGTCGCGTGCAGCGTTTCTTGTCACAACCATTCTCGGTGGCAGAACAGTTTACTGGTGTGAAAGGTGTCATGGTATCAATTGAAGACACTATCAAGGGCTTCAACATGATACTTGATGGCAAGGTGGACGACCTGCCAGAGCAAGCTTTCCTCAATGTCGGTACTATAGAAGATGCTATTGAGAAGGGCAAGAAACTCCTCGAACAAGCAAAGGGTTGACCTCATGAGGTACACCCCGTAAGGATACACATGCTTAAATGTAATAAGAGCCTGCAGGCTCAAATAATATGAGCAAACAATAATGTTGAACCTAAGAATTGTTTCCCCTGAAGAAATAGCCTACAATGGAGAGGCCGAGAGTGTAAAAGTGCCGGGATTACTTGGTAGTTTCGAGATTCTAACCAACCATGCACCTATTATTTCGGCTCTTCAAAAAGGCGTTGTGGAATATGTGAACTCAGATGGACGACACCAACTGAACATAAATGGTGGGTTTGTCGAGGTTCAGAAAAACCATGTTAGTCTTTGCGTAGAGGTGATATGAAAATCGATGGATTCCTCGAAACGGTACACAAGCGCTATTGGAAGGTGGCTTTGTGGGTGAATGCAGCCATCACTTTGGTGGTGTTGTTGGTATTTAACCTATTCTACCTGACAGCGTTTGTGGATGCGTTGCTTCTCTCGGTTGCATTTTCTCTCATTTTCTCAGCGGTTTACACCGCAATTTTGAGGAATGTATCTACGAGAGGAAACGAGGTCTCCATCAGATCATTCATGACTTATGCCGTAATAAGACTGCTGACAGCTTTAGCCTTGATAGGAGGCTATGTGATGATGAAAGAAGGCACGGCAAGAGAAATGATGCCAGCGCTCATAATATTTTGCGCCTATTTTATTCTTCTTGATGCCGTGGATGCCTATTTCATGGTGAAAATGCAAAAGGCAATGGGGGAATGCCAATGATGCTTGCCTTGGCATTTGTCGTGGTGGCTGTTTTCTCGTTTCTCACCATGGCATACATAAAAGGTTGTCGCATCATCGAGGAAAGATCTCCCGAAAACAAGGTTGTCTTCCATTTCATCATGGTTGCTGTCAGGTTCATCTTTGCTGTTACAATGGTGGGGATATTCACCTTTTTGTCCAGCAACAGGGAGGACACTATGTGGTTTGCAGCTCTCGTCATTGCAGCATATCTTGCTATGATAATTGCTACTCTTATAATAAAACATTGAAATGAAATGAAATACTTCAAACAACTGATTTGCTTTGCCATAGGGATGCTGATGTCATTTCCTGCAATTGCAGATGACAAGGAAGTGCCTCAGTTAGACATTTCCCATGTGGTGCTTGAGCATATCAAGGATTCTTATGAATGGCATGTGACGGATATTGGTGAAAAGTCCGTGGTCATTCACCTTCCTGTAATTGTCCATTCTTCTACAGGATGGCACATTTTCAGCAGTTCGCAATTTGAACATCATGCCGATGCAAATGGCTATAGACAAGGCCCTTACGGGTTGGTCATACCAACAACAGGAGACAATGCTGGCAAAATTGTGGAGTTGCTGCCTGGCTCAGGTGAGGAAAAGAGGCCTTTTGACATCTCCATCACAAAGACAGTGGCAACCATGTTCATAAGTGTTTTCGTGCTTTTGCTTTGCATCCTTATTCCAGCTCGTTGGTACAGGCATCACAAGGCAAGCGACAAGGCACCAGGAGGTTTCACCGGTTTCATTGAAATGCTCGTAATGTATGTGGTGGATGAGATAATCAAGCCTGGTGTAGGAAAGGGATATGAAAGATATTGCCCTTATCTCCTGACATGCTTCTTCTTCATTTTCACTTGCAACATTATGGGTCTGATACCATTCCCTCCAGGTGGGGGTAACATCACTGGCAATATAGCTGTGACGTTCTTCCTTGCCTTGTGCACTTTTGTCATTGTGCAATTCAGTGGCAACAAGCACTATTGGAAAGATATCTTTTGGCCTGATGTTCCACTTGCCCTCAAGGCCTTCCCTCTGATTCCAGCTATTGAATTTGTTGGCATTTTCACAAAACCATTTGCCTTGATGATTCGTCTCTTCGCCAATATCATGGCGGGACACGCAATTGCCATATCCTTGGTTTGCATCATTTTCTTGGTAGCAAGCAAGTCGATAGGGGTATTTCTTGGCATGAGTGCAGTGAGTGTCATTATGAGTGTGTTCATGTCAACGCTGGAAGTTTTGGTTTGCTTCATCCAGGCAATGGTGTTTACAATGCTGAGTGCCATTTTCATTGGATTGGCACGTACAGAGCCAGAGCATGAATGACGCATCGCTTTAATCTATTAAAAAGAATATTTCAAAACATTATTAATAACTTAAAAATTCTAACATTATGATTTCATTATTATTAGCAGTAGAAGGCATTGCCAAATTTGGTGCCGCAGTAGGTGCAGGTCTTGCAGCAATTGGTGCAGGTATTGGTATTGGTAGAATTGGCGGTCAAGCTATGGATGCCATGGCACGTCAGCCTGAGGTGATGAACAAATTGTTCACTAATATGATTGTTGCAGCAGCCCTTATCGAAGGTGTTGCACTCTTTGCAGCTGTGATTGCTTTCCTCTGCGTAGGATAAACTTGCGTCGATTCTTGAAATTTATTAATTTTCAAGCGTATGGATTTATTAATTCCGAGTAGTGGCTTGCTCTTTTGGATGACCATCACGTTTTTTGTAGTGCTGTTCATCTTATGGAAGTGGGGCTTTCCTGCCATCACAGATATGGTAAGAGAGCGAAAAGCTTTCATAGATGATAGTCTAAGGAAAGCGCACGAGGCCAACAACAAGCTTGCCAACATACAACAAGAAGGTGAATCCATTCTGCAGGAGGCACGCGGAGAACAAGCACGCATCCTCAAGGAAGCTGCTGAGACACGCGATGCTATCGTGGGCAAGGCTCAGGATAAAGCCAAGGCTGATGGTGCCCGCATCGTCGCCGAGGCAAAGGCAGAGGCGGAAAATGAGAAACTAAATGCAATGAACGACATCCGTTCGCAAGTGGCTCAATTGTCCGTGAAGATTGCTGAGAAAGTGCTACGCGAAAAATTATCATCCGACAAAGCGCAGATGGATTTCATAGATCGCCTGCTTGATGAGGTTGTGGTGGAGAACAATAAGAAATAACAAGAAATGGAGACAGGTGTAATATCGGTACGTTACGCTCGGGCATTGCTAAAAAGTGCTACAGAGCTCAGTATCCAGCAACAGGTATATAAGGAAATGCAGACCATGGTCAATAGCTTCCTGAAAGTGCCTGAGCTGAGATTCACTATCGACAATCCTATGCTCGAAAAGGACAAGAAAAAGGCTCTCTTGACAACTGCAGCCGGTGGAGATATCACCGACTTGTCCAAGAGGTTCATTTCCCTTGTTCTTTCTGAAGATAGGGAGGGCACCATTCATTTCATGGCTGCTTCTTATGTGACTCTTTACAGAAGACAATACAACATCACTCGCGGCAGACTCATCACCGCTGTACCTGTAACGCCCGAAATAGAACGTAAAATGAGGCAGAAGGTGGAGAGTAGAACTAAGGGAACTGTGGAGTTTCAAACGGAAGTGGATCCTGAAATCATAGGAGGTTATATTCTCGAATATGATACCTACCGGCTTGATGCCAGCATCCAAAACCAACTGAGGTCTATACTTGCACAGTTAAATAAATAATGGCTGCTCGCACTTGCTTAGGTGCCAATCGCGCGTTTTACGGATGATGACGCCAAGGCAAGGACGAAAGCATAATCAAAAAAAATGTAACAAATGTCAGACAAAATAAAACCAAGTGAAGTTTCCGAAGTGTTGCTCCAGCAACTCAGAGGCATTAGCAATAATGAGAAGTTTGACGAGGTAGGCACAGTGCTTGAAGTAAGTGATGGCGTGGCTCGTATCTACGGTCTCAGGAATGCTGAAGCCAACGAATTGTTGCAGTTCGAAAACGGAACCATGGCCATTGTCATGAATCTCGAAGAAGACAACGTGGGTTGTGTGCTCCTCGGACCTACTTCTGGTATAAAGGAAGGTATGGTTGCAAAACGCACAAAACGCATTGCCTCTATTCGCGTCAATGACAACATGCTTGGACGTGTTATCAATCCATTGGGGCAGGCTATTGACGGTAAAGGAGAAATCGACCTCTCCAATGCCTATGAAATGCCACTTGATAGAAAAGCTCCAGGTGTAATATACCGTCAACCAGTGAAGGAACCCCTTCAGACTGGTTTAAAGGCTGTGGACTCGATGATTCCTATTGGACGTGGACAACGAGAACTGATAATCGGCGACCGACAAACAGGCAAGACTGCCATCGCTGTTGATACCATAATCAACCAAAAGAGCTTTTATGAAGCAGGGAAACCTGTTTATTGCATTTATGTTGCCATAGGTCAAAAGGCATCTACTGTGGCTGCTCTTGTTCAGAATCTGAAAGAACATGGTGCCATGCCTTATACAATAGTGGTGTCTGCTACTGCTGCCGACCCCGCAGCCATGCAGTATTATGCTCCATTTGCTGGTGCTGCAATCGGTGAATATTTCCGCGACAGAGGAGAATCGGCTCTCGTAGTTTATGATGACCTTTCAAAGCAAGCTGTGGCATATAGAGAGGTGTCCCTTATCCTTAGACGTCCTTCTGGCCGTGAAGCTTATCCTGGTGACGTGTTCTACCTGCATAGTCGTCTGTTGGAGCGTGCTGCAAGAATAAACGACCAGCAGGAGGTCGCAGAAAAGATGAACGACTTGCCAGAATGCATGATTGGACATGTAAAGGGCGGTGGATCATTGACGGCATTGCCCATCATCGAGACACAGGCAGGTGACGTGTCTGCTTATATCCCCACAAATGTGATTTCTATTACAGATGGACAGATTTATCTTGAGAGCGACTTGTTCAATCAAGGTTTCCGTCCAGCCATCAACGTTGGTATTTCTGTGAGCCGTGTGGGTGGTTCTGCTCAAATCAAGAGTATGAAGAAGGTGGCAGGAACTCTGAAAATAGACATGGCGCAATATCGTGAACTTGAGGCTTTCTCCAAATTCTCCAGTGACATGGATGCCGTAACGGCAATGACCCTTGACAGAGGAAGAAAAAACAATCAGTTGCTCATCCAACCTCAATACAGTCCAATGCCAGTGGGAGAACAAATAGCAATCTTGTATTGTGGAACAAGAGGCTTGATGCACGATGTACCTGTCACAGAAGTTAGACGCTGCCAAGACCTATTCCTTGAAAAGATGAGGTCAAGCCATCCAGAGGTGATAGAAACATTGGGCAGTGGAAAAATCGACGACGACACCATGAAAGCCATTGAAAAAGCAATGGCAGATACAGCAGGACAATTTAAGAATTAGTAGCCTATGCCGTCACTAAAAGAGATAAAAAACCGCATTGCTTCTGTAAATAGCACGAGGAAAATAACAAGTGCCATGAAAATGGTGGCGTCCTCAAAGCTGCATCATGCACAGGTGCAAATAGAAAAGATGCTTCCTTATGAAAGCCTGTTGGAGCATATAATGAAGACTTTTCTTGCCTCTGATGCAGATGCCAACACCATTTATCAGAGAGAAAGGGAAGTCAAGAGGGTTGCCCTCGTTGTCTTTGCTTCAAATAGCAGCTTGTGTGGAGGATTCAACTCCAATATTATAAAACTCATGCAGCAAGCTATTGCGGAATACAATCATCTCGGTCCAGACAACATCATCATCTATCCCATTGGCAGAAAGGTGGCGGAGAAGGTGACAAAGCTCGGACTGAACTCTGCAGGTGACTTCACAGCATTGGCGGACAAGCCCAATTCTGTAGATTGCATCAATATCGCCACTGAATTGGGAGCTAAGTTCCGATTGGGAGAAATCGATAAGGTGGAACTGATTTACCATCATTTCAAAAGTGCTGGTTCGCAAATTCTCACGAGAAAGACTCTAATGCCTCTTGATCTTGAGATGGAACTGGAAAGTGACCATGAGAGGGACTTAACCTCGAATGTCATCACAAAGCAAGCACAAGATTATCTCAAAAAGAGACGGAAGCAGGAAGAAGAGCATGAAAAGGAGAACGTGAGACCTCTTAATGACAACTTTATCGTGGAGCCAGACATGGACACGGTCTTGGGTGTGCTGATACCCAAAGTTGCTCATCTTATGCTTTACACAGCCTTACTTGACAGCAATGCTTCTGAACATGCTGCACGAATGGTGGCAATGCAGACGGCAACTGACAATGCTGATGAGTTGCTGAGGGAACTAAATCTCCAATACAATAAGAGCAGGCAACAGGCAATCACCAATGAATTGCTCGATATTGTTGGAGGTTCAGTGAACAATTAGACTCTATGACTCAATCTTTAATTCTTGGGGCGGTGTTTGTTGCACCGCCCCAAGTGTAATATTCCAACTTGATATATGAAAACCAATTCGTATTCAAGTTTTAAATTTGTTTCTTTGCAATCATTGGAATGGCCAAAATTTTCAACCTAAAAATCTAATAATATGAAAGTCAATGTAATGGGAAAAGAAATTGTCCTATTCTACGGAGCCTCAGTCAGAGATGCGTTGTTGAGATATTTTACAAAATTTGACATCCGCAGAGATGTGATTGAAAGTGTCACAGCAAAAGACCAATGGGAAAACGTGCTGGATTTGGATGCGCCTGTCTCAGATGGGCAAAACATTACCTTTTCTTTGGGGGAATCATGAAAATTCTTTTCTCATAGTGTAAACTTATGTCCTCACGACTAAACTCACAACTCAAGTAAACTTATTATCGTGAATAAGATGTGGTTTGCAGAGTGTACTTCTTTTGTTTTATTATTTTGCTCAAAATACATCATTTTTTGAATTTAATTTTCAAGTTTCAACAAAAATCACTATTTTTGTAGGGTAAAAATGAAATTTAAGTGCAGTTTGGCATATATGGTCAAATAAAAGACAAACATCAATTAATCTATAAACATCAAAATTACAAGAAATGGCTAAAGTTGTAACCTTAGGCGAGATAATGCTTCGCCTTTCATCCCCAGGACAAAAGAGATTCATACAGAGTGACTACTTTGATGTAGTTTATGGAGGTGGTGAGGCCAATGTAGCAGTAAGTGCTGCTAATTATGGTCACGATGCATATTTTGTATCTAAATTGCCAAAACATGAGATAGGCCAATGTGCTGTTAATGCTCTTCGCAGATATGGTGTGAACACTGATTTCATCGCTCGTGGTGGTAACCGAGTGGGCATATACTATTTGGAAAGTGGTGCTTCCATGAGACCATCCAAGGTGATTTACGACAGGGCTGGAAGTTCCATCGCGGAAGCTGACCCGGAAGATTTCGATTTCGACAAGATAATGGAAGGTGCTCAATGGTTCCATTGGAGTGGTATTACGCCAGCCATAAGCGACAAAGCAGCAGAACTGACTCGTTTGGCTTGTGAGGCTGCCAAGCGCCATGGCGTAACGGTAAGTGTTGACCTCAATTTCCGCAAAAAACTATGGACATCAGAAAAGGCACAAAGCATCATGAAGCCACTGATGAAATATGTTGACGTGTGTATCGGCAACGAAGAAGATGCACAGCTATGCCTTGGGTTCAAGCCTGATGCTGATGTAGAAGGTGGAAAGACAGACGCTGAAGGGTACTATGGTATCTTCAAGGGGATGATGGATACATTTGGCTTCAAATATGTAGTAAGTACGCTTCGCGAGTCTTTCTCTGCATCTCATAACGGTTGGAAGGCTTTGATTTACAATGGAAAAGATTTCTATCAAAGCAAACGATATGACATCAAGCCCATCATTGACCGTGTGGGTGGTGGTGACTCCTTCTCTGGAGGTCTGATTCATGGTCTGCTCACATATCCTGACGATCAAGGCAAGGCACTTGAGTTTGCTGTTGCTGCATCTGCACTCAAGCATACTATTCCTGGTGACTTCAATCTTGTGTCAAAAGAAGAAGTGGAAAATCTCGCTGGCGGTGATGCCTCTGGTCGTGTACAAAGATAATCTTTATAGCAATTTATATTAAATAAGCATAATAATGGCAAAATTCAATAAGGTTCAAGTCATTACAGCCATGCGTGAGACTGGCATGGTGCCTGTTTTTTACAACAGCAATCCTGAAGTTGTAAAAGGTGTTGTCAAGGCTTGCTACGATGGTGGTGTTAGAGTATTCGAGTTTACAAACAGGGGTGATTTCGCTCATGAGGTGTTTGCTGAAGTAAACAAGTGGGTTCTTGAGAATTGCCCTGAAATGATAATGGGAGTAGGTACCGTGGTGGATCCTGCAACTGCAGCATTATACATACAGTTGGGTGCAAACTTTATAGTCGGTCCCAATTTCAATCCAGCAATATGCGAAGTGTGCAACCGTAGATTGGTGCCATATAGCCCAGGCTGTGGTTCAGTGAGTGAGATAAACAATGCACAAGCATTAGGTTGCGATGTAACCAAAGTGTTCCCAGCAGGTAATGTCGGAGGTCCTTCTTTCGTGAAGAATGTCATGGCACCACTCAGATGGTCGAATATCATGGTTACTGGTGGTGTGTCTCCAGACGAGGAAAACCTTACAAATTGGATCAAGGCTGGTGTGCTCTGTGTAGGCATGGGTTCGAAACTATTCCCCAAAGAGGTCGTTGCTGCCAAAAACTGGGAAGCTATCTCTGAAAAGTGCCGTGAAGCTCTTGGATACATCGCCAAGGCACGTGGATGATTAATTATACCCTGTTTCAGGGATGACAGCTATTTGTCCCTCTCCCAAAAGGGAGAGGGATTGTTTTTATCTTTTACATGTTGCTTATGCCATTCTCTGTTTTTTCCGCATCTCAAACCAATATTGTCCATATTTGTCGTGCAGATAACTGGCGAATGTGGGGGGCATCGACATTGGTGTGGCTTTTTGTGGCAATTCCCTTGTTGGTTGGTTGTTCAAGCAATATTGATGATGAGACAGACATATTGAATGACACTTCATACGAATATCATTATAGGGATCTTGATTCTACTCTCTATTATGCGAGAAAAGCAGAGCAAATGGCTTATAAATATGATGGCGGCAGGGCAGAAGCATACAACAACAAGGCTTTTGTAAGCATTGCTCGAATGCAGTATGCCTTGGCGAAAGAACAACTTGATTCTGTTGCTAATATTACCGACAACCAAGTGGAGCTCCTCATTGCCGATATCCAGCAAATGAGATTATGCCAACGACAGTCGAGAAACAAGGAGTTTTATACCTTCCGAGAGAGTGCCCTGCAAAAATTCAAGAGAATAGAGGAAGACAAATCCTTGCTAAGCGACCATCATAGGCGCAGAATGATTTATGCCCGTAGTGAATTCCATATAGTCACTTCCACTTACTATTATTACGTGGGTTTGGAACAACCATCTGTGGAAGCATTGGAACAGATTGACCCCAATGGAGAAATATTGCAGGACACCCCACAATGGCTTAATTATCTCTATAATGTAGGCGCTGGTGGAATCATAACTGAAGGCACCCAGGAAGAAATCAACCAATTGGAAATGGAGTATCTTATGAGGTGCTACAATACAGCCGTGGATCAAAACTTCCCGTTCTGGATTGCCAACTCCTTGCAAGCCATGAGCGAGCACCTCACCGTACCACATTTAAGGCAGAGATTGATAGAGGACAATTTCATTTCCTTTAGAAATCTGAACATAAACAACGTGCCAGATAGCATTCTGTCTGTTGACTTGGCACAACGCTCGCTTAACATGTTCTCGTCTTATGGTGATGTTTACCAAAAGGCTGGTTCTTATCGTACTCTTGCACAATGCTATCGTCTTATGGGTGATAATGAAATGACACTCAAGTGCTTAAACGAAGCATTGCATAACGATACAGCCATAAACCAGGCCCCAGATTTGGTTGCTTCGATTTGGGAGCAGTTAAGCGTAATTTATGCAGCTCTTAACGACAAGACAAATTCCCATAAATATCGAAACAAATACCTTGACACTCAAGATCAAACCAGGCAAGACAGATATTTTGAATCAAGAGCTGAACAGTTGAGCATGTCAATAAATCAGCTTAATGCTATGACTTATGCCATTATTGCGCTTATGCTTATTGGCATTGCTTTATTGTTCCTCTTTTCTTATCTGCGAAGACGACAATCCCAAAACAATCCTTTGCAGACGTTGCTTTTGCCATTGGAAAAATGGAAGAAAGAAAATGATGATTATGTTGCCAAGCTCAATGAAAGGTATGAGGAAGCTACAGAACAAAAGGCTGTTGGATTGTTGCATATTGAGAACAACAAGCGGCTCAACCTTGAACAAAGGGCAAAAATATCACTTGTCAACACCATCACTCCATATATAGACCGAATGTTGCTTGAAATAACGAAGTTGAAGTCTGCGCATGAAAGTGAAGATTTGCGGAAGGAACGTTATGAGTATCTGGCTGAATTAACAGACCAGATCATGGAATACAACAACATCTTGACAAGATGGATCCAGTTGAGAAAAGGTGATTTCAATCTTCATGTGGAAAGTTTTCCAATCCAGGCTCTCTTCGATATCGTAGCCCATGGTAGAAGGGGTTTCCAAATGAAGGACATACAATTAGAAGTGGATCCTTCTGACTTGTGGGTTAAGGCAGACAAGATATTGACCCTCTTCATGATCAATACCATTGCGGACAATGCTCGAAAATATACTCCTGAGGGCGGGACAGTAAAGGTGTATGCTAAAGATAAGGACGACTGTGTGGAAGTTAGCATATCTGACAATGGGATTGGAATGACCGAAGAACAGATGGCTGAGGCGTTTAGTGTTGAAAAGAAAGCATTTGCGGATGATTCTGTAGGTGATATAGGACAAACGAAAACAGTATCCCAAAAAGAAGGCAGTCATGGCTTTGGGTTGGTCAACTGTAAAGGAATTATCGAAAAATACAAGAAGACAAGCTCCATCTTCAAGGTTTGTGACATTGGAGTGGAAAGTAAAAAAGGAGAGGGCAGCAGATTCTTTTTCCGATTGCCAAAGGGTGTCGTGAGGACTTTGATGACTGTTCTATGCTTTGTAGTATGTTCAAGCCTAAAAGCAAATTCCTATGCCATGGATATGCAAAAGAAGGCAGAGGCATTTACTGATAGTGTCTGGTCTTGCAATACTGCAGACAGATTTGCTGAAGCTTTGCTATATGGCGAAGCAGCATTGAAATGTCTTAACAAATCATATCTTGCTTTGCATCCCAATGGTAAGGATACATTGGTGGTGGAGAGCAGCAAGTCCGTCCTGCAAGCAGAAATCTTATGGTTCCATGAACAACTTCCTATTAATTTTGATGTCATATTGCTCCTTAGAAACGAAATAGCAGTGGCAGCCTTGTCTCTTCACCAATGGTCGATATATAATTACAATAATAAAGTTTACACACAGCTTTATAAGGAAATGTCGGCTGACAGCACCTTGCCTGATTATTGCAGTGTTATGCAGAAATCGCAAGCCAACAAATACATGGCTATTGTCATTCTTGTTATTCTTTCACTCCTAATCTTGCTTGCATATTTCACACTATATTACAGGCATTTGGTTTATTTCCGTTTCTGCCTTGAAAGAGTAAGGGCAATGAACGATGTGCTTCAAGCCGATATAGCTAACGAGGAAAAATTGTCTGAAATAGAGAATTTGGCTGGTGCAAATTCTCACAAAGTACAAGGGAGGGGCAGGCGCCAGTCTCTATATGATGATGAAAAGTTGCCAGAACAACTCCAACATATAGCCGACGAACTCATTGTTACATTGAAAAAGAACATAGCTTCCAATCAAAAGAGGCTGGTGGATATAGACATTGCAGAAGATGAGGTGAGAAAGTGCCAATTTGAAAACGACAAGATTTATGTTTGCAACAGTGTTCTTGATAATTGTCTTAGTACTCTTAAACATGAAACGATGTATTATCCATCAAGAATCAGGACTCTTCTTGAAAGTGGAGACGAAGAATTGCAAAGCATTTCAGAATTAGCTGATTATTACAAGGAGCTATATACCCTGCTCAGCATACAGGCTATGAGGCAAGTTGAAAGTATCAAACAAGAATGTGCGCCAATCCGACTTGATGATGTTTTGCCAGGCAATGTTGATATGCATGCGCATGATTGTCTGGTACTTGGAGACAGGTTGATGCTAAAATACCTTTTTGAAATTCTATGGAAACAAAGTGGGGGAGAGTCACCTCGCTGTTCCATTCAGGATAGGGATGAACGTTATTTGGCAATACGTGTAGCATATCCAAACTTGAAACTCGACGAAAAAGAGTGCTTGCATCTTTTCGACCCAACTTTAAACAACATTCCTTTCTTGATGTGCAGGCAAATTGTTAGGGATGTAGGAGAATCAACTAATGCAAGAGGGTGTGGCGTCATTGCAGAAAAGAACAATCATGGTACTGTAGATGTTGTGGTGACACTACCTAAGGCAAAGAAAGTGACAATACATAATTAATTTATCAATAATAGATTGAAATATATGGAACATTTCAAAATCATCATTGTCGAAGATGTAGCTTTGGAACTCAAAGGTACAGAGGGAATCATTAGGAATGACATTCCCGAAGCTGAAATCATTGGTACAGCCAACAATGAGATGGCATATTGGAAACTAATCAAGCAACAGTTGCCGGATTTGGTGCTGCTTGACCTTGGCTTGGGCGGTTCGACAACGGTTGGTGTTGAGATCTGCCGGCAAACCAAGGAGATGCATAAGAATGTGAAAGTGCTCATTTTCACGGGAGAAATACTTAACGAAAAGCTATGGGTGGACGTCCTTGATGCTGGAGCTGATGGCATAATCTTGAAAAGTGGGGAGCTGCTCACACGGGGAGATGTCTTCAGTGTAATGAGTGGAAAGAAACTCGTTTTCAATCAGCCGATTCTGGAAAAGATAGTTGAGAGGTTCAAGTATAGTGTTGGAAGTCAGTTGCTTAGGCAAGAAGCGTTAGTAAACTATGAAATAGACGAATACGATGAGCGTTTTCTTAGGCATTTGGCATTAGGCTATACAAAAGAGCAGATAACTAATCTAAGAGGAATGCCTTTTGGCGTGAAAAGCTTGGAGAAGAGGCAGAACGAATTGGTGCAGAAACTATTCCCTGGTGGCAATGGCAGCTATGGAGTGAATGCCACAAGACTCGTTGTCAGAGCTTGTGAACTCCGGATATTAGACATAGACAATCTAATACCAGATGAACAGTGAGAAGAAAGATAAGATATTGTCTATAGCAGTAGTCTTGATATTAGCCTCTCAAGTATTGCTATTTTTGGTCTCGTGGCTGATAACGGCTGCGTCTCCTGAGATTAGTGTTCATTCTTTATTGGGAAGTGAAGGATTAAGATGGTTTTTTGGTAATTTCGTAGGAAATGTTTCTACACCTCCATTGGTATGGATTATAATCCTTGCCATGGCATTTAGTGCCATACGTGAAAGCATGATAATCGATACCATCTTCATGAAAAGAGACATGTGGAGTTATCGGCAAAGGTTTGCCATAAAGATAGTTGCTGCGGAATTGGTAACATTTGTGGCGATAATTGTCGTTTTGGCTTTTATTCCTCATGCAGAATTGCTCAGTGCGACAGGTAGGTTGTTCCCAAGTCCGTTTAGCCACAGTTTGATACCCACAATTGGATTGGCACTGGTGATTGTGGCTGTCTCTTTTGGACTACTTGTTGGTGTTTTCAGATCTATCTCCGACGTGATAAATGCCATGGTGAAGGGAATAGGCAAGGCTGCGCCACTTATGTTGATATACATTATTGGTGCAGAACTGTTTTTCTCCATTGGCTATGTATTTGGGCTTGATTTGTTAAATTAGGGAAAAGCTTGTGTCAAAGAGCATAGCATAAAAACAAAAAAAATATTAAATAGGCAATTAAATAGCGGTTTTCCTTTGGTGTTAATAAAAAATTTAGTAATTTTGCACCCTGTTTGGAATAGGTATCAAAAAACGAAAACAAAAAATTTAGATAGAAATGTCGAAGATTTGTCAGATTACGGGAAAGAAGGCACAGGTTGGCAATAATGTTTCCCACTCGAAACATCGCACAAAACGCACTTTTGATGTGAACTTGTTCACAAAGAAGTTCTTTTATGTGGAAGAAGACTGCTGGATCAGTCTTAAGTTAAGTGCCGCTGGACTGCGCCTTATCAATAAAGTTGGCCTCGATGCAGCATTGAAACAAGCTGTTGCCAAAGGCTATGTCGATTGGAAAGACATTAAAGTA
This sequence comes from uncultured Prevotellaceae bacterium, assembly GCA_900315745.1. GTDB lineage: Bacteria > Bacteroidota > Bacteroidia > Bacteroidales > Bacteroidaceae > Prevotella. Next base: position 45,163 of record ONAG01000007.1, on the reverse strand, counting down.
ATAGGAGATTAAGCAATATGGCATCAAAGAAAGCTAAAGGCAATAGAGTGCAAGTGGTTCTTGAGTGCACCGAGATGAAGAATAGCGGTCTGCCAGGCACAAGTCGCTATGTGACGACCAAAAACCGCAAGAACACACCTGAGCGTATGGAGTTGAAGAAATACAACCCCATCCTCAAGAAAATGACTGTTCACAAAGAAATTAAATAACAATAGAATATGGCAAAGAAAACCGTTGCTACCCTCCACGAAGGATCGAAGGATGGTCGCGCTTATACAAAAGTGATCAAGATGGTTAAGAGCCCCAAGACGGGTGCTTACATCTTCGATGAGCAAATGGTTCCCAATGAGGAAGTACAGGATTTCTTCAAGAAATAATCTGTTGAAAACCAAAATAAAAAAGAGCATCTACGGGTGCTCTTTTTTATTTTACTTTAAGACTTGTAAATCATTATACTTAATGGTTGATATGAGTTGATAATGTGAATCCAACAGGGTTATATTCTTCCTAAAAATATTGATTTATCAACAAAAATACTTAACTTTGCCAAAAATTAGAGATTATGGGATTATTCGGATTATTTGGTAAGAAAAACAAAGAAACTCTTGATCAAGGGTTGGAACGCTCTTCTAAAAGCATCTTTTCCAAACTGTCAAAAGCCATTGTAGGTAAGTCTAAGGTTGATGACGAGGTTCTGGACAACTTGGAGGAGGTCCTTATCACGTCTGATGTAGGTGTGGATACCACATTAAAAATCATAGAAAGAATTGAAGAACGTGTAGCTCGTGACAAATATGTTTCCACGTCAGAGTTAAACAATATATTGAGAGAAGAAATAGCATCATTGCTTGCAGAGAACAACACTGTAGATAATGAAGACTGGGATCTGCCTACCGACCATAGTCCTTATGTAATTCTTGTGGTGGGTGTTAATGGTGTTGGAAAGACCACAACGATAGGAAAAATGGCATATCAATTCAAAAAAGCAGGGAAAAAAGTATATCTTGGTGCCGCCGACACTTTCAGAGCTGCAGCAGTCGATCAATTATGTATATGGGGTGAAAGGGTAGGGGTTCCTGTCATCAAGCAGCAGATGGGCTCCGACCCAGCGTCTGTAGCTTTCGACACCCTTTCTTCTGCCAAGGCAAATCAAGCTGATGTCGTGATTATCGATACGGCAGGTCGCTTGCACAACAAAGTGGGCTTGATGAATGAGTTGAAGAAGATAAAGGATGTGATGAAAAAAGTCTTGCCGCAAGCCCCGGACGAAGTGCTCCTGATTTTGGATGGCAGTACAGGTCAAAATGCATTTGAACAGGCTAAACAGTTTTCCGCAGTTACCAATATCACAAGCATGGCTGTGACGAAACTTGACGGGACAGCCAAAGGAGGTGTTGTAATAGGTATTAGCGACCAGCTTAAAGTGCCTGTCAAGTACATTGGTTTGGGTGAAGGAATGGAAGACTTGCAATTGTTCAACAAAAGGCAATTTGTAGATTCATTGTTTGGTGGCAGAAACATCTGAATCATAAATGAAGAAATACCAAGTTGACATAATCACCATGGGTTGCTCAAAGAATCTCGTTGACAGCGAGGATTTGATGAGATTGTTTGAGGCGAATGGTTATGCATGTGAACATGACAGCAAGCATCCTCGTGGAGAGATTGTTGTCATAAATACTTGCGGTTTCATAGAGGATGCAAAACAGGAGAGCATCAACAAAATCCTTGAATTTGCTAATGCAAAGAAAGAAGGACGTATAAAAATGCTTTTTGTCATGGGATGTCTGTCTCAAAGATACCGTTCGGAGTTGGAAGCGGAAATCTCTGAGGTGGACAAATTCTATGGGAAGTTCGACTATAAGCAGTTGCTTGTTGATTTGGGGAAGAATGTAAATGGCAATGTTGGAAACCGAGTGGTTACTACTCCCAGTCATTACGCATATCTTAAGATTAGTGAAGGCTGTGACCGACATTGTGCCTATTGTGCCATTCCTATAATCACAGGCAGGCATAAAAGCAGGAGCAAACAGGAGATTATAGATGAGGCGAGAATCCTTGTAGAAAAAGGAGTCAAAGAAATTCAACTGATTGCTCAAGAACTTACATATTACGGCATAGATATAGATGGAAAACGTCATATTGCAGAATTGGTGGATTCCTTGTCCGACATAACTGGCATAGAATGGATACGACTTCATTATGCATACCCAAATGATTTCCCCAAAGACTTGTTGGAAGTGATGGAAAAGCGAGATAACGTCTGCAAATATCTTGACGTGGCTTTGCAGCATGTGTCAACTCCCGTTCTCAAAAATATGAGAAGGAACATCACTGAAGAAGAGACTTATCAGTTTGTGAGTGATTTGCGGGATGCCGTTCCTGGCATAGCGTTGAGGACAACAATGATGGTTGGTTTCCCTGGTGAGACGGAAGAAGATTTCAATCTGTTGATGAAGTTTGTCAATTGGGCAAGATTTGAACGCCTTGGTGCATTTGCATACTCGGAAGAAGATGGTACTTATGGTGCTTTGCATTATAAGGATAACGTACCAAGAGAGGTGAAGTTGGAAAGACTTGACCGGTTGATGTCTCTTCAACAAAATATCAGTGCAGAAATTGAAGCAGGCGCTGTGGGGACTGTTCAGAAAGTGATAATAGATCGCAAAGAGGGAGATTTCTATGTGGGACGTACACAATATTCTTCGCCAGAAGTTGATCCTGAGGTGTTGATTAGTGCTAACAACCGCAGATTGAGAAGAGGCAGTTTTTATCAAGTTCTAATAACGGGGTCTGAAGAATTTGACCTTTATGGTGATGTAGTTTAACACTTATCGTCGAGCTATGGAATACAACAAATTGATACATCTTTGGTCAAAAAATACAGGCTGTTCATTAGACGAAGCTTGTCAATATGCTCAATCTATCATTTTATGGATTTCAAATAACTTGAAAGAGAATTCCCATTTGCATATTGTGGGCTTTGGTACATTCGATGTCCGCAAACATTTGGAATATGTTAAGAATGATAAGGCATCTCACAAGAGAATTCTATATCCACCTCAATTGACTTTGGAGTTTACTCCAGCCTCCTTGATGGAAGATAACGCCCATGATAATGGCGTGTTTCAAAAGTTGGCGGAAATGCTAATTGACAAGAACAATGTTCATCATTTTTTTGCTGAAAAATTATCCGTATCATTTTTCAAGTCCATACTTGAAATGATGGATGAAGGAGATACTGTGGAGGTGGAAGGTTTGGGCACTTTTTTGCTTACGAAAGTGAAAGTGGCTGATGCTGTATATGGAAAAGTGGCTTTTGTTCCGGATGAAAAGCTGGCTTCCGACATAAATAGTCCTTTCTCGTTTTTTTCACCTGTTGAGTTGACGGATGGGGTTCATTTTGACGATCTGGATGAGAATGGAGCAACAGGTGTGGAAACGAAATCTGATGACAAGGTTTTTTTAATATCAAGAGAACAGTCTAATTGTTCAGAAGATACGGCTTCACAGCAAGAGGATGCTGATAACATGTATGTGGAAGATGGGCAATCCAAAGAGGCATTGGCAAAAGTAGAGTCAATGGAATCAGAGGTAAATGACACTGCTACGACAAGTCAAATAGAAGGTGACGACAGTGGTGAACGGAAGAGAAGCAATTACATAATCCATGCATTAATAGCTGTTCTGGCTATAGCATGTGTCTTGCTGGCTTGGAATCTAATTTCGTCAGACAAAGTTATCCAAGATGAATCAAAGGATAATGTAGCTTCTTCCGACACATTAATAGAGAATTCAAATAAGGATGGTTCGGTTGGCTCATCGGAAAAGAATGATGGCAATGAAGAGCAAGATTCTTCCACCACCTTGGATTTTGCGTCCTTGAATGCAAAAATACCTTATGGAGGTTACGACATAATAGGGGTGGCGTCTGAAATCAAAGTTGCTCCAGGGATGACATTGCAAAAAATAGCCCAAATATATTTGGGCACAGAGCATACAATTTATTTGGAAGTGCTCAACGATGGCAAAGAACCGCAGCCTGGCGAGATGTATAAGATTCCAGTATTGCAACTGAGGAAAAAATAAGCGTCATTCTTCAGAATCAGCAGCTCTAAGAATAATGCTTGTGGCTCCTATCGTAAAAAGTGTGCCATCTTCAATTACGCGACGTTCACGATCACCTAACAATTCATTGTCAACAAATGTACCTGTGTTGCTTGGACCGTCACGCAGCACATATTTCAATTTGCCGTTCTTTGTGCGAGATACCGTTAAGACACAATGCAGCATATCGACACTTGGATCCACTGTCTCAATAGGAGTGTTGGTCTTGATGCTGCCTTTCATGTATCGCCCTATCGTATTGTCGCCCATCTTGAGTGGCAGTACCTGCTTGAAATGAAAAACATTTTCAATGACAACCAAGGAACCGCATCCTTGAGCGTTTGAATGCTCATCGGGATTGTCTTCTTTTTGGGTGTTGTGCAAGCGAGACACACCCATACGTATGCCAAACTGCTTGTTGCAGTTTGGACACACGAACACTAAAGACTGACCTGCTGGATATTGAGATTCGTCGAATGTGATAAATTGATCACATTTGGGACAACGTACTCTTTTCATGGCTTGACTTCCATGATCCACCCACTAAAACCTTGTTGTGCCAACTCGTTAAGATGTGGCAGGGCATCGCTGCTCTTCGAATAGTTGCCATAAACAATCATATTGTCAGAATGATATTCGAAAAGAGTAGCTTCTGTAATGCCATTCTCATGTACATGGCTGAGGTATGCCTTTGCGTTATCCAAAGGTAGGCTACATCCCAAGACAATGGTATAATTGCCAATAGATGGACATGTGTCCTTTTTCTTGATGCTTTCTATTTTTTTTGCCAAGTCTTGAATGTTGTCCAAAACTTTGGTCTCTGGCATTATTGAAGGCATTTCCATGTCAACAGTGCTTTCAGCATCCTTGGTGTTGGCTACTGAGATCATTCCTGCCTCAGCTTGGGTGGAATTTGTATCTGCCAATTCGTTAGGTGCTACAGGGCGTGCAAACAAAACAAGAGCTATAGCTGCTACCGCTGTCACCGCTATGTTTCTAAGCACACTAACTTTGATGCTTATTGTCTTTTCTTCAGAATTGTTATTGTTGTCTATTTGTGACATGATTGTTGCTAAACTGTGTTGGGAAGTGTTTGAGGAATGTGGATGCAAAGGCATCATGATGTTGGCAGCGGGACATGCTTCTCGTTGTTTCGTAGATGCCGCCAATGATGAAGATTGTGGCAGTTCTATGGCACTGAAACCATATAGCTTCGGTGACAGAATGCCTCTGATGCAAGGTGAGAATTCATAATGGCCATCTTCTTTTACACGGAAAATTCCCAAATCTCCAAGTTCGCAGACACCATCATGCTCTAATTGCATTTTTAATTGCTCAACTTCGTGTCTTATGTATTTCAAGGCATCTGGATAACTGATGTCGTGAACTGTCATATAGGATTCTGCGAGTAATGAATCGCTCATGTTCAAAAGAGGATTGAAACCCAAAGAACGACAAGGTGCCACAAACATTTTGCCTGTGTCATCTATACGAGCTGAAACATGATGTGCTATAAAGCCACCCAAATCTGGTACTATCACACAATCATTATGCAGCAGTAATATTTCAATGTGTCTTATTAATTCTTTCATGATGCAAATATAAGGCTTTTTGTTGGATGCAACAAACCTTTTCTCAAAAACATTTAAATCATATTTATCAAATCAAGTCATTCATCATGTGTATCTCACTTGGTCGAATGCCATTTGATAATAGTATGTCTTGGTCTCTCTTTATCTCTTCATGCAATTTTGTTTCATCTTTTTGCATTGATTTGTATTGTTGCATGTAAGATATGGCTTTTTCCATGTTTCCAGAAATCCAATGGCAATAACCGGCATTGAGATAATCGTCAGCAGTTATGGTTTGGGAGTTGAGAATGGTGTTGTATTCTTTTTCAGCTTGGGGTATTTTCTTACATGCCATCAGGCACCACGCTATAACTCTGGTCACATCCAAATCGTCTGGACTTTCATAATTGAGCTTATATAGCATATTCAAGGCTTCTTGGGCTTTTGAATTCTTTATTAGGGAGATGCACAAATTTAGTGTATATGTTTTGTTTTCTGGAATCATTTCTGTCAGCCTGCGGTATGAGGTTTCTGCATCCTCATAATGCTCCAAAAGCAGAGACAGTCGAGCATAAGCATTAAGGCAACGCCTATTGTCGGGGTCTTGTTGCAGGACCTTGTCAAGCAAGCTGTAAGCTTCATCGTATTGACCATTGCCCATCTTGCATAAAGCGCATAGGATATCATGTTTCAAGACGTCGCCATGTGGTGGGTTGTGTTTCAATAACAGTTCCAATGCTTTTGCTTGATTGCGTTTGAGTAGGAAATATCCAATCTTTTGTACGTCAGAGTCTCGGAAAGCCCCCTCGTATATGTCGTATGCAAAAAACAGAGCATTTCTTCCATCTTCACCTCCAAAAGGATTGTAAAAATAGTTTTTATAATCACTTAGGCGAAAGAAACGATAAAGGTCTTGAAGGTACATCAAGCGAACGTTGGCTTCTGAATGAATCAGTTCGTCGTTTGCCATGGGACCAAATGTGGCATCGCTTTCATTGAGGGCGCTTCGCATGTTCTCTGGTATTTTGTCAACTACAGTAGCTAAGGCTAAGGCAAAAGAAAACTTGTCGCTGTCGCAAAAAGGACCATTTTTTTGCAGGATATCCAGGAATTTGCTGTTTTTCAATTTGCTGGTAGTATTGCTTAGTCCAGGGTGTTCTTGGTAGAATGGGCAAAACCAGTTGCTTAATGTATAGAAGAAGGGGTAGCGTTTCATCTGTTTGAAACCTCCAAAATATATATCGCTACCATTACGTTGCATTTCTGCCATACGTTGGAAACTACGCTCAAGTTCTTCCATGGCTCGGTCTGACGATTCTGGATCCAGAATGTCTTGCATGGCATCATCCTCTTTTTCTATAATACCGTTGCGGGTTATGTCGAAGCCTTTGTTTTTCATCAAGTTTGGCATGATGTCACGGGTTATTTCTGCATTGTCTTTTTCTGCGTTCATGCAGAAATAAATCTGAGTTTGCAATTCCAACAACAGATGAGCCGTATCTTTATTGGATAACATTTCAGTCACCACATCCTTTACTTCAGGATAGAGAGAGTGGGTTCGTGTAGTTGTCATAGCCCAACCTACGATAGCTCTTTGACGTACAACCATGTCGGTAGTCCTTTGATAGATGTGGGCAAGTGCCAAATATTTGTATATGTCGAAATGAGTGATTACAGCAAGGGTTATGGCACTGACTATCAATGCAGCATCACGATTGTCCACTGTTGGTGAGACTACAAGATTCTCATAGAAAGACATGTCTTCCTTATGCCATTGTCTTGAAAAAGAAATATGGTTAAAGAGTTTGGACATGAATTCATGATGCTGTTTGTATATGGCGTTGCCTTTCTCTGAGGCTGAATTGTCATCCAAACTAAGCAAGGCTGTATCGCTTACAAATGACTCCAAAGCAAAGGTGATTTCCTTTGGTTGGATTTCATCCGCCTTGTTTATGAAATCGGGTTTGGAAGGATAGAGAATCAACCTTTGTATTAGTGCAGCATCGTTGGCAATACGGTCAAGCTTTCTTAACAAAGAATTATACAAACAATCTCTACTGGGGTCGGGAAAGCCATTCCTGTAATATGACAACATTAAGTGGTAATCATCTTGAATCTTGGATATTCGTTCATGCAACGACGAATAATAGTGATTGTTTTTCAATTCGGAAATTGCTTTGAGGGCATCCCCAAGATTATTTTGAATTAATTGTTTCTTACAGTTGTATATGGCTTTCTTGTCCATGGCATTTTTATTTTGGCAATTGTCGTCCTGTCGTTTGATGGCTTGAAAGTTTGTCAATTAGTCCGCCATTTTACATTTGCGGTTCGGTTGATGTCTTTTGTTCTGGGAGTTGAAGTATGCCCATATTTCAATTTTGGCAGAGCTTTTATTGTGGCAAGGTCTGTCTTGCAGTATTTCATGATAACAGCAGAATAATGGTCCATTCCCTTGTCGTTGATTGAATCGACAGCCATATTGTATGCTTGTTCAAACTTTTTTAATTGGTTTTTGCGGCGTGTGTCTTTTGTCCGAGACGTGTGAATCGCAATTACACCCAACTGTATGTCTTTCTGACGCGAGTCCATCATCACCACATTGTTGTTTAGGCGAGCTGTCGTTGCTTGTGGCTCAGTTAGCATCACAGCATCCATTTCGTTGTTTACAAGCATCATAAGCCTCACAAAGACATCGTTCACTTGTATCCTGAAAACAGGCTTCTTTGGCTTGATACTGTCTATTGCCAAAGTTGCCAAATAGTCAGTGGCAGAATACCTTGATATGGCTATCATCTTGTCACCAAGGTTCCCTATTTCTTTTATCCTTCCTTTCTTGTTCCCAATCATTTGCCAATAGGCATTGGTGGCAGTAATATAACTTAGCGGTATGCCTTGTCTTTTTAGCCGTTCTGTTCTCATCAGGTCGCTATTCATGCATTCCACCTGCCCTTTTCTCATGATTTCATCACATTCCATAAGGGAATTCTTCATCTTTAGGCTTACGTCAACGCCTATGGAGTCAAATATTCCACTTTCTTTTGCAACATATATTGGGAGGCAGTCCAAGGTGGGTGTGACTGCCACCTTGAAAGCCATGGAATCCTTTTGCAAATCGGCTTTCTTGACTTTCATGATTTTTTCATTCTGTTCTCGAAAGCTTGGTCCACAGCTTGAGAAAAGCAGCATTGCCAATACGAAGAGTAAATAAGGGTTGTTCATTGATGTCTTTGTTCGTCTGTTAAAAACAACAAAAGGTGTGCCATTTCAGACACACCTTTGATTTCCTTATATTTAAGAATTCATTGTCATCAGGAATTCTTCATTAGTGCGAGTCTGCAACATTCGGTCGTGTATTGTATTCATAGCCTCAACAGGATTCATGTCTGACAAATATTTGCGAAGAATCCACATGCGGTCAAGAGTTGTCTTGTCATGCAACAAGTCGTCTCTTCGAGTGCTTGATGCCACCAAATTGACAGATGGGAATATCCTCTTGTTGGACAGGGAACGGTCGAGTTGCAATTCCATATTGCCAGTGCCTTTGAATTCTTCGAAAATCACCTCATCCATTTTTGAGCCAGTGTCGATAAGGGCTGTGGCAACAATGGTTAGCGAGCCTCCTCCCTCAATGTTACGCGCAGCACCAAAGAAACGCTTTGGCTTTTGTAGAGCATTTGCGTCAACACCACCGGTAAGCACTTTGCCACTCGCTGGAGACACTGTGTTGTAAGCACGGGCAAGGCGTGTGATACTATCCAGGAATATCACTACATCATGTCCACATTCCACCATTCGTTTTGCTTTTTCCAATACAATGCCAGCAATTTTCACATGGCGTTCTGCCGGCTCGTCAAATGTGGATGCTATGACTTCAGCATTGACAGTGCGAGCCATGTCTGTCACCTCTTCTGGTCGCTCATCAATGAGCAAAATCATCAAATACGCTTCTGGATGATTTGCTGCTATTGCATTCGCTATGTCCTTGAGCAGGATCGTCTTACCTGTTTTTGGCTGTGCAACAATTAACGCTCTTTGCCCTTTTCCAATGGGAGAGAAAAGATCTACCACCCTTGTTGAAAGGTTGGTTGTGTCTCTGTCACCGCATAAATTGTACTTTTCTTCTGGGAATAATGGTGTCAGATGTTCAAATGGAATTCTGTCTCGTATTTCTGCAGGTAGGCGTCCATTGATTTTGTCAATTCCTGTCAACGGGAAATATTTTTCCCCTTCACGAGGAGGACGAACGTGGCATTCCACTACATCGCCTGTTTTAAGGCCATAATGCTTTATTTGTTGGCTTGATACATAGATATCATCTGGGGAAGACAGATAATTGTAGTCGCTCGAACGAAGGAATCCGTAACCATCTGGCATGATTTCCAAAACGCCATTGCCCATGATGATGTCATCAAAATTGTAAGTAGGGGTGGTGGCAGGCTCTTTTGCAGGAGTGAAATTACGAATGTTTGTCTGAACAGCAGGAGCAGTGGGGTTGTCAAATATGTCATAACTTGGCAACGCACCTTGGTCTTCTATTGGCAAGTCAACTATAGGAATAAAATCTGTACCGTCTCCTGGGTCTCCTTCCCATAGCCCGTCAACCATTGCTTGGTTCTTTTCTTCCTGAGCTTCGTTGTGTGCCTTAACCTTAGCCTGCAACTGAGCCAACAAGTCTGATTTTGATTCCATGCTATCATTGTCGTCAAAAGAAGCTTCCGGCACATCATAGACATCTTCGTTAAATTCTGCTTCTGAATATTCTGGAACGGGAGAGGGCTCTTCTACTTGTTGAACTTCTTCTGGCATTACTTCAATGGGGCTGTCCATTGGCTCTTCTTTGTCCTCAATGTCCAGTATTTCTTGACCTTCTTGCACTTCTTGCAAGTTGGCTTCATCTACATTGTCAGCGGCTTCCATTGCTTCTTTTTCAGCCTTCGATTTACGGCCACGCTTCTTTGGTGCAGGCGTTTCTATAGGCATTTCATCTTTGAATAAAGGAAGGGGCTGCTCTGTAGCGGTCTTGCTCTTCCTTAAATCATGATTCTCGCCTTCCTTACCGCTTACTGTATAAACGTGGTCTGAATCTTTTATCTTGATGCGAGTGCGTTTGCGCTTGGTGGTTGAACTGCTTTTAGCGCCTTCTATTTCGCCTTGCTTGTCAAGTATGGCGTATATTATGTTTTCCTTGCTGTCATCTGCCTTGTAATCAGCTCCAATGCTTTCTGCGACATCCACTACTTCATGGATATCTTTCGATAACAAATCGTCTTTACTATACATAAATAGAATGTTGATTTTTACAATAGACTTTCAAGAGTAGAAAGTCTTCATTTCAAAAGTTGTGCAAAGGTATATCTTTTATCTCATTTCTTCATCCTTTTTTTAGGAAAAACAAAATAGTTTTAACGGTTTTTAAATGTTCGGCATGTGTTTTTATATGAATAATTCAAGATGGTTGTATAAAAATGGATGATTGTGCTGTGCTTTTCTGGTGCATACATCTTTATAAGATGATAAAAACGCCAACAATGCTCATTGAAAAAAGAAACAAACTCGAATGATATGAACAAGCAGACAATGCAGGCATGAGAATACATGTTTGCAAGTGGAATTGAGTATGGCAATACAAATTGTATGCTTTTCCGGGAAACAAGAAAGAAAAAAGGAGAAACCTAAAAACAAACAAAGATTGCAAAAAAGAAAACTATTTAATTAATTTAATACTTTAACTATTTCATTTAATTACATACATATTAAATTATTATATAAAATAGTTAAAGTAAGAATTGGAATACTTTTATTAATTGACATTATTAGAAATATCCCCAATAGAATAAGAAGTACAAAAAAGAGTTTGGCAGAAAATACAAAAAAAGTAGTTTTACTATTTCTTATTTCATAATAAGTTCGTAATTTTGCATGACATTATTAAAGCAATAACAAGTCATGAACAACCTTAAGACATATTCTTATGAAGAGGCATATGTTTCCTCTTTAAATTATTTTGAAGGCGATGAGCTTGCAGCTCGTGTATGGGTTAATAAATATGCAATGAAGGATAGTTTTGGAAATATCTATGAACAATCTCCTTCTGACATGCATAGAAGACTTGCAGGTGAAATTGCTCGAATAGAAAGAAAATATCCAAATCCTCTTTCGGAATCAACAATTTTTGAGCTGTTGGACCATTTCCGATATATTATTCCAGCAGGAAGTCCGATGACCGGTATAGGAAATGATTTTCAAGTGGCTTCTTTGTCCAACTGCTTTGTAATAGGTCTTGATGGTAATGCAGATTCTTATGGAGCTATAATGCGTATCGACCAAGAACAGGTGCAGTTGATGAAAAGAAGAGGTGGCGTAGGTCATGACTTGACACATATTCGTCCCAAAGGTACGCCAGTAAACAACTCTGCCCTGACAAGTACCGGACTTGTTCCATTCATGGAACGGTATAGCAATTCAACCAGGGAAGTGGCACAAGATGGAAGAAGGGGAGCCTTGATGTTGACTGTGAGCATCAAGCATCCTGACAGCGAGGCTTTTATTGATGCAAAAATGACAGAGGGAAAAGTTACTGGAGCAAATGTCTCTGTCCGTATAGATGATGAATTTATGAGGGCTGTTGTCGAAGGAGGTGACTACGTCCAAAAATTTCCTGTTGACAGTGAACATCCAGTGGTAGAAAAGACAATAAATGCAAAAAATCTTTGGGGCAAGATTGTTCACAATGCTTGGAAAAGTGCAGAGCCTGGTGTCCTTTTCTGGGACACAATAATACGAGAGAGCATTCCCGACTGTTATGCAGATTTGGGATTCAAGACAATATCAACCAATCCTTGTGGCGAAATACCCCTATGTCCATACGATTCTTGTAGATTGCTTTCAATAAATCTCTATTCTTATGTAAAGAATCCCTTTACAGAGAATGCTTCTTTTGATTACGAACTCTTCAAGAAGCATGTAGCTTTAGCCCAGCGCTTGATGGATGACATAGTAGATCTCGAATTAGAAAAGATAGAGGCTATTATGGAGAAAATCAAGAATGACCCACAGTCGGATGAGGTTAAAGGAGCTGAATATCATTTGTGGGAGAAAATATACCACAAAAGTGGCCTTGGAAGACGCACGGGTGTTGGTATAACGGCAGAAGGAGATATGATTGCTGCCATGGGACTTAGATACGGAACGCAACAAGCTACAGATTTTGCTGTTGAGATTCAGCGCATGCTGGCGTTGTCGGCGTATCGTTCAACTGTTGATATGGCAAAAGAGCGAGGTGCCTTCGAAATCTATGATGCTTCAAGGGAAGCTGCCAATCCTTTTATTTTGAGGATAAAGGATGCAGATCCTGGGTTATATGAAGACATGGTCAAGTATGGAAGGAGAAACATAGCATGTTTGACCATAGCCCCTACAGGGACAACCAGTTTGATGACGCAGACAACCAGTGGCATCGAACCCGTTTTCATGCCTGTTTACAAAAGACGAAGAAAAGTGAACCCGGGAGACACAAATGTTCATGTGGATTTCGTTGATGAAGTTGGAGACTCTTTTGAGGAGTATATAGTATATCATCCAAAATTCCTTGTATGGATGAAAGCCAAAGGGTTGGACACGGAAAAGAGATATACTCAAGAAGAGATAGATAACATGGTCGCGCAGTCTCCTTACTATAAGGCAACTGCTAATGATGTGGATTGGCTGATGAAGGTCAAGATGCAGGGTGACATCCAAAAATGGGTGGATCATTCCATTAGTGTCACTGTCAATTTGCCCAACAATGTTGATGAAGCTCTGGTCAATCGTCTTTACATAGAGGCATGGCGATCTGGCTGCAAAGGCTGCACTATTTATCGTGATGGCAGTAGGGCAGGTGTCATGGTGGCAGTAGAAAACAAGAACAAGAAGCCATCAAAACAACCAGAACCAGAATGCAAACGACCTGAGGTGACGGAGGTAAGACCACAGACGTTGGAATGCGATGTCGTTAGGTTCCAGAACAATAAAGAGAAATGGGTCGCATTTGTTGGATTGCTTGACGGCTATCCTTATGAGATCTTCACTGGTTTGCAAGATGATGACGAAGGTATAGTGTTACCCAAAACCGTAACAAAGGGAAAAATCATCAAGCAAACAAATGAAGACGGTTCGCATCGTTATGATTTCCAGTTTGAGAACAAAAGAGGATACAAGACTACAGTAGAAGGTCTTAGTGAGAAGTTCAATCCTGAGTATTGGAATTATGCAAAGCTTATTTCAGGTGTTCTCAGATATAGAATGCCTATAGACCACGTGATAAAATTGGTCGGATCTCTTCAATTGAAGAGTGAAAGCATCAATACTTGGAAAAATGGTGTGGAACGTGCTCTGAAAAAATATATCGTTGATGGAACTATAGCACATGGCAAAAAATGTCCAGTTTGTGGGCATGAGACTTTGGTTTATCAGGAAGGTTGCTTGATTTGCAAGAATTGTGGTGTTTCTCGTTGTGGTTAAAAATTGGTATCTATGGTTCATATAGATGGATTTGTCTTCATTAAGCAAATGCACTTTCATGCGTTCCATGGAGTCATGGAACAAGAACGTAAAGTTGGTGGAGAATATGCCGTGGACGTAAAAATGAAAGCTAATTTAAGCAAGGCTATAAAAACCGATGTTGTTGCTGACACAATAGATTATTCTGTCGTATATCAAATAGTTAAAAAAGTAATGGAAGTGCCATCTGCTCTGCTCGAACATGTGGCTGGCAGAATGGCGGAATCCCTCTTCGCAAGTTTCCCGCAAACAAAAGAGATTGGAATAAGAATTACCAAGATAAACCCTCCCATGGGGGCCGATTGCCAAGGGGCGGGAGTAGAAATGTCTTTCTCAAATGGGTAACAATAGTGAATTCTTATGGTAATTTGTGCGAATGAAATGAAAAAATAATGTATCTTTGCAGGCGAATTTTTTAAGGTAATGCAAAACAGGTTATTTTTCGTTGTTATATTTTTATTGTCAGTAGTGTGTGGAATCACTGCTGCAGATAAGTTTGTACTTGTAATTGACGCAGGACACGGTGGAAAGGATAGTGGGGCGCTTGGAAAACGTTCTGCTGAAAAGAATATAAATCTCCCAGTGGCTTTGGCATTTGGGAAATATGTGGAGAACAATTGCCCGGATGTAAAAGTTGTTTATACTCGGAAAACTGACGTCTTTGTGGAACTAAATGAGAGGGCAAACATTGCTAATCGTAATAAGGCTGATTTGTTTATTTCAATACACACCAATGCATTGGAAGGTGGCAAAATAGCGAGAGGATTTCAGACATATACGATGGGTATGCACAATGCTGCTGAGAATCTAAATGTAGCCAAGAGGGAGAATTCTGTAATCTTGATAGAGAAAAATTACAAACAAAGATATGCAGGATTTGATCCAAAATCTTCTGAGAGTTATATCATGTTTGAGTTGATGCAAGACAAAAACATGGCAAACAGCGTTGATTTGGCAAAAACTGTGCAATCAGAAGTGTGTGCTTATAGCGGAAGGTTGAATAAAGGTGTCCACCAAGCAGGACTTCTTGTATTGAGAGAAACTTCTATGCCGGGATGTCTGATAGAACTTGGATTTATAACAACCCAAGATGAGGAGGAGTTTCTTAATTCAAAAGAAGGTCAAGACAAACTTGCAAAAGGGATCTTCAACGCATTTGTGAAATACAAAAAGAAGCATGGTAAAAGGAAACTGGCACAAAACGAAGAAGATGAAAGTGTAAGCGATGAACCATTATTGGCAGTGACCAATGACGGAGCATTGGATGCAAATGAACAGGCTTCCGATAGCCTAAATATGGAAGAGTGGGTGATAGATAATAAAGGTTTAGAACAAGATAAAGAAGATGCCCCCAACTCTATCTTGGATGAAGATGAACGTCTTCTTAGCCAAAATGAAGTGTTTTTTGTTGAACAAAGAGCGGTAAGAGGGCTTGCATCCCCTTCATTGGTCGCTCCACCAAGTTTGATATCACAAAATATTCCTGACGCTCAGGAGAAAGTTGACCTTAATGTCGTATCACAGCCTGAGCCGGACAAAGTGGCAAACGATAATGTCAATTCTTCTCCTCCAAAACTAAAATCGCCAGAATTGCAGGAAGAAAAACAGGAAGAAAAACATGAAGGAGACACACCAATACCTAATATTATAGAAGACAAGCCCTCAAGTGATATAGTAACATCACGTAACGACGAAGCACATAAACAAGATAGCATAATCGATGCCAAACCTCTGACTCAAGAACAAGATCTTTCTCATAAGGAATTAGTGGCAAACGAAAAAGCAGAAATTCCCGATTCTTCATTTACAGCTCAGCCCCTATCTACAAACATTACTAAAGAACAACCTCTGTTGGAGGATAACTCTAATTCTATAGATGACCTTTTCAAACCAACGAAGGATTCCATTGTTATTGCTAATAATATTCAACCAAATCCCATTTCTTCTCCAAAACTACCTGATGACACGCTGATGGCTAAAGCAACTGTAGCTGATACAGCCGAAGCAACTGTAGCCGAAGCAAATAAAGCCGATGCAACTACTGAGCCAAATAAAACCGAAGCAAATAAGGCTATTGCAAATGTAGCTAAAACAAATAACGCTGATTCTAATATCAATAAACTTCAACAAAGAGACCAAAAGGCTAAGCAGATTGCCAAGTCTTCAAACCCAGCTATAAAACCCGCTGCTAATTCAAAGAATGTAGATGATAAAGTCAAGGCTGTAGGTAAAACAATATTTAAAGTTCAGATTTTCTCATCTTCAGAGTCTCATGCCATGGATACTACCTTCTTCAAAGGTATGAAGGGAATAGAGAAATTTAATGAGAATGGCATGGTTAAATATACTGTTGGAAACACAGAGAATTTTGCTGAAATACAAGAGCTCAGGAGTTCACTTGTTGAGGATTTTCCTGGAGCTTTCATCATAGCATTCAAAGACGAAAAAAAAATATCATTGCAAGACGCAATAGCTGAATATAGAAAACAAAAACAAACCAGGAGGTAAAGATGAAAGGATTTACAAAAGAGATTAAGATTGCATTGGTCGCCATTTTGGGAATAGTGGTTCTTTTCTATGGTATCAAATTCCTTAAAGGTGTTACGTTATTCTCTTCAGACAACACTTTTTACATAACCTTTACCAATATAAGCGGACTTGCAGGTTCCTGTCCTGTCATGACAGATGGCTATAAGGTAGGTACTGTAAAAAGTATAAATTTTGACTACAACAAAAGAGGTCAAATAATTGCTGAGGTAGCCATAGATAAAGAATTGAGAATACCAAAGGGCACGACTGCCGAGATAACAAGCGATTTGTTGGGGAATGTTCAAGTTGACTTGCTGATGGGGGCAGAGGAAGACGGCTTCTTAGAGCCCTTGGAAACAATTCAGGGATGTCTTAACTCGGGGGCAATGGGAAAATTGAAGGAAATGATACCTCAAGTGGAAAAAATGCTTCCCAAACTTGATTCCATTTTGGCGAACATCAATTACATTCTTGCCGACCCGGCTATTCCTTCTGTTGTCCACCATGCAGAGCAAGTGACGAATGATTTGGTTACAACTACAAGGCAAATCAATTCTCTCATGTCTGGCGTAAACAAAAATATTCCCGGGCTGATGGGAAAAGCAGACAACATGTTGGAAAGTGCTAACAACACTATGGGACATGCAAGAACAGCTGTGGACAACTTGAATGGCAAAATAGAGCAGTTGGACTTGGAAAGCACTCTTAACGAATTGACGCTTACATTGCAAAATCTAAAGTCGTTCACAGCCTCACTTAATGACAAGAAAGGGTCATTGGGATTACTCATGAATGACAGGTCATTATACGATCACTTGAATTCGACTATGTTACACGCAGATTCTCTAATGATAGACTTGAAAGAGAATCCTAAGAGATATGTTCATTTCTCTGTTTTTGGCAAAAAAGATAAGAGTGGTTCTCGAAATAATTGACGATTCATTTTTTCAATAATTGATGCTTAAAAAGAATGTGTCTAAATAATAAGATACTTATAAAATCCTTTATCTATTTCTTGTAAAATATTGAAAAATAACTATTTGATAACTTGTTTGATACAAAAATGAGAGTGTCAAACATAATTTACACATTTTATATAACATTCAAAAATCCAATAACTTGCAAAAATGCAAATGTAAAAATTTTTTCATTATTTAATGTGGGCTCCTAAATAGCCATTTCTAAGCATTTTACGCAATTTGGTTAAAACTCTAATAAAAACGCAATTTGCCCAATAGAAAAAAAAATGCGAAATTTGCATTCGAATTAAAAGAAATCAATGGATTCAATCCTTTTACAATAGTCAATGAAACAAAATCCGTCAGAACTCTGGGATAGAAGCCTTCAACTTATTAAAGGCAACGTCTCGGAGCAACAATACAAAACCTGGTTCGAGCCAATTGTCTTCGAGTCGTATTCCCCGGCTACGATGACATTGTTGGTGCAAGTACCCAGTCCTTTTGTATATGAGTATCTGGAGGAGAATTTTGTTGATTTGATTAGTAAAGTGTTGAGAAGGGTTTTTGGACAGAGCATAAGACTTTCTTACCGTATCATTACTGATAAAACCAACAATAAGGACATGGTTTTACAGTCTGACAAGAGTGATGACCAAGTTGAAAAGCCATTGCCTCGTACAAGAGCTAATCAATCTTATACAGTTCTTGATGCTGCTCAACCACAAGCCATAGATTCTCAATTGAACCCACATCAGACATTCGACAACTTTATAGAAGGTTTAAGCAATAAATTGCCGAGGTCTATAGGTCTTTCTTTAGCACAAAACCCATCATCCACCCTGTTCAATCCTCTATTTGTCTTTGGACCTTCAGGCTGTGGCAAGACGCATCTCATCAATGCTATTGGATTGAGAGTGAAAAAGCTTTTCCCACAAAAGCGTGTGCTTTATGTCAGTGCGCGACTGTTTCAGGTGCAATATACCAACGCTGTAAAGTTCAACACCCTCAATGATTTTATCAATTTTTACCAGACAATAGACTTGCTCATAGTTGACGATATACAGGAATGGATGACTGCTCCAAGAACACAAAACACATTCTTCCATATTTTCGACCATTTGTTTAGAAACGGAAAGAGGATTATTTTAGCTTGTGATAGGCCACCGGTTGATTTGAAAGGAATGAATGAGCGTCTTGTAACTCGATTCTGCTGTGGGTTGATTGCAGAATTGGAAAGACCGGACACACAGTTGTGTATTGACATCCTGAATGCGAAGATTCATCATGACGGACTTGATATTCCTGTGGAAGTGGTGAACTTTATTGCTGAAAATGCCAATGGAAGTGTTCGAGATTTAGAAGGAGTCATAAATTCCATATTGGCTTATTCTGTAGTTTACAACAAGCCTATAGACATGGCATTGGCTGAGAGTGTCCTAAAGAGGTCGGTTAAAATAGACAACAAGCCATTGACAATCGATGATATTATCGAATCTGTTTGTGGCTATTTCAATGTTTCTGTGGAAGAGGTGAATGGTAAAAGCCGTAAACGCAATCTCGTAGTTGCCAGGCAGGTTTCAATGTATCTCGCCCAGAAACATACCAAAATGCCTGCTTCAAGAATTGGTAAATTGATTGCAGGCAGAGATCATTCCACAGTGCTCCATAGTTGCGAGAAGGTGGAGGAGCGTATGAAGATTGACAAGCTGTTTTACGAAGAAGTAACAAAAATCGAAAATACATTCAAACTTAAAAAATAGTTGCTTTTAGCATCTTTGCTTCAAAAAGGAATATGTAGTGATACATGTTCCTTTTTTTTGCCAAATAATGTTAATATGGTGTGTTTGGGAGTGCTTATTTAACAAAAAGTTGTAAATTTACAATCAAATTGCAACACAACTAAAAGTAACCTATGAAAATCAAGAAATCATTGACCTGCCTCTCTTTGCTGATTTGCATGTATGCATCAGCTCAAGTGAAAATCACCATTGATGCAAATGAAAGGCTTCACGAAGTAAGTCCGATGCTATATGGCATATTCTTTGAGGATATCAACCATGCTGCAGATGGAGGATTGTATGCGGAAATGATAGCAAATCGTTCTTTTGAAGATGGCGAAAATGAGGCACCTTGTTGGAGTATATACACGCCAGAAGGGGCAACTATGTCTTACCAGATAATTAAGAACAATTTGCTAAATGAACATCAGGGCAAGGCATTGGAACTCAATGTCAATTCCACACATTCTGCACCCGCATGCCTTGTCAATGAAGGTTTCTGGGGAATGAATGTGGTACATGGCCAATCCTATCGTCTCACGTTTTGGGCAAAGTCCAAAAAATTCAAGGGAAATGTTGTGGCGTGCTTGTGTGATAAGACAGGGCAGCGTGTTTATGCCCAGTCAGAACCATTGAACATAAACAATAAGAATTGGACTAAGTATTCACTTTCCCTCGTATCCCAAAACAATGACCCACAAGCACAATTTGTATTATTGTTGGAAGGCAAAGGGGTGATAGACCTTGATGTGGTTTCTTTGTTTCCTCCCACTTTCAAGAACCGTGAAAATGGTTGCCGAATAGATTTGGCGAACATGCTTTTGCAATTGAAACCTAAGTTCATGCGATTCCCTGGAGGTTGTTTCGTTGAAGGACAAGACTCGCCTGATAATGCATTTCATTGGGAGAAGACTATCGGCCCTATAGAGGAGCGTGAGGGACACTTGAACAGAAATTGGAATTATCGTACGAGCGATGGTTTGGGATTTCACGAATACCTGCAACTTTCTGAAGATTTAGGTGCCAAGCCCCTTTATGTATGTAATGTGGGTATATGGCATGGAGGCGTGACTCCTGTTGATGAACTACAGCCATGGGTTGATGAAGTAATGAATGCATTGGAATATGCCAATGGAGACATTTCGACTAAATATGGTGCCATGAGGGCTGCAAATGGACATCCTGCTCCTTTCAATATTGAATACTTGGAAATAGGAAACGAGAACAATCAACCCGACCCTCGCCAACAAAGTGACAGGTATTATGAACGTTTCAAGATTTTCAGGGATGCCGTATTGGCAAAATACCCGAACATGCACATTATAGGTAATGTTGTCGCATGGGGAGATGACAATCCAAAATGGCAGAGCAATGAGAGCGTTGAATTGCTTGATGAGCATTATTATCGTACGCCATCCTGGTTCGCAGACAATTATCGGAAGTACGACTCATATAGCAGAAGTGGTGCAAAGATTTATTGTGGCGAATATGCCGTGACACAAGGTTTCGGGCGTATAGGTTCTCTTAATGCAGCCTTGGGTGAAGCTGTTTTCATGATGGGTATGGAAAACAATGGAGACATTGTCGAAATGGCAAGTTATGCACCTATTTTTGTAAATGAAAACAATGTCGCTTGGGCTCCAGACATGATTAGGTTCAACTCTTCCAAGGCAATGGGCACACCGTCATATTACGTTCAAAAGTTGATGGCTGAAAACGTGGGAAGTCATAATGTAAAGACCGTGGTGTCGGATGATGATTTTTATTCAAATGCTTTGCCGCAACTAACCCCAAAATCAAGTAAATTCGGATATGCCACATGGGGGACACAGTCATCATATCAATTTGTCTCTTGCAATTCGTTGGCACCTGATGCAAAGAGTGTTGCAAGCAACCTTGCTGCCGCTGAAGAAGTTAAGGGGCAATGGAAAGTGACAGACAATACTGTTTCTCAAAGGTCTAATTTTGAAGGTTGCCTTTTTGTTGAGGGCAACAAAATTGAATCAGATAATTATGAACTGAAAGTGCGTGCACGTAAAGATGGTGGTGCTGAAGGATTTATTGTCGTATTCAATTATGAAGACCCACAAAATTATTGTTGGTTCAATCTGGGCGGTTGGGGAAACACTCAACACGGTATTGAACAAGTTATGAACGGCAACAAAGTTCAGACAGTTACAAGACGTGGACATGTGGAGACCGGACGTTGGTATGACGTGACTATAAAAGTTAAGGGGGATAGCGTGTCTTGCTGGCTCGACAACAAGTTGGTTTTTGACACGCGGCTCAAATTTAGTCTAACTCCTGGATTATTCTCCAACGCTCAACTTGATAACGAAACAGGCGACATGATTTTCAAGGTGATCAACACGAGTAGTGAAAGCACATCTACCGATATTGAGTTCAAGGGCTTTACACCATCAAAAGCCTCTCTCGTAAGATTATCTTCTGCAAGTGGAGACGATGAAAACACGATAAGCCAACCAACGAATGTCTATCCAGTTGAAATACCTGCGGAGATTAATTCAAATGGGTTCAATACTGTGATACCTCCATATTCACTAAATATTTACAGACTGAAGAAATAAAGCATTGTCAAATTGATTTATAATAATTGTTTCTTATGAAAAAACATGCCATAATTTCAGCTCTTGTTCTTGTCATGCCATTGATGTCTCTGTCTGCACAAGAACGTATTCCTTATGTATATGATGTAGAGAATAGTGGTAGTGCTTTTCCTCCTCCAGTCATGTTGCCTGCCGACAAGCTTCCTGTGGTCAGCAATCTCCGTAATCCTCTTTTGTGGAGTGACAATAGCGGTTATGCTGACAACTTCGCTGATTGGGAACGTAGAAGGAATGAAATTGCAGCTGAGATACAGCATTATGAAATAGGTACAAAACCGTCTGTTTCTCAAAATGATATAAAATCATGGATGTCAGGCGACACTTTGTTTGTTGAAGTTAAAAGAGGGGATAAATCCATCACGTTGACTTCTGAGATACGTTATCCCAAAGTAGGCAATCCTCCATACCCATTGCTTATCGGCACAAGTGGAATAAGTTTGCCACATCAGTTGTGGGATGACTTGCCTTTGGCTACCATGATATATCATGAGTCACAAGTCAACGACTATTCTCAATGGCGTAAACATCATGACCGTGGAGAATATGAATTTGATAGACTTTATCCTGAACTGATTGACAATGGTGCATATAGCGAATGGAGTTGGGGAATAAGCCGCCTTATTGATGGCTTGCAAAAATTAGGGACAAGCACTTCAAAGATAGACACTCGGCATATTGGAGTGACAGGCTGCTCGTACGCTGGCAAGATGGCTCTTTTTTGTGGAGCTTTTGACGAGCGCATAGCATTGACCATAACGCAAGAGCCTGGTGGTGGTGGCGCAGCAGCATGGAGGGTTTCAAACAAGATAGACAGCGTGGAGTCGCTTGACCGCACTGATTATCATTGGTTTAAAGAGAGCTTGCGCGACAACTTCGCACAAGAGAAAACTTTTCTTCTTCCCTATGATCATCATGAATTGTGTGCTATGGTCTGCCCAAGGGCTTTGTTGATGCTCGGCAATACTGATTACAAATGGCTTGCCGATGAATCTGCATATGTCTCGATGAATGCAGCTTCTAAGGTTTGGCAACACTATGGAATAGCCGATCGTGTCGGCTATTCCATAGTGGGAGGGCACCCTCACTGCATGTTGCCAGAAAGTCAATATGATATTGTCAAGGCTTTTATAAAGCGTTTCCTTTTTGGCGAAGATGTGCCGACAGAAGGTGTTGCTTACGCCCCAGATTTCGAGGGCAAAGTCCCTTTGTCTCAATGGATATCTGAGAGCAAATAAAAGTGGACTCTATTCCTCTCATTTGAATTGCCACCAATCCAAACGGCAATCTCCTTCGACACGATCAAAGCAAATGTATAGGTCGTGCAAGCCTACAGCTCCGTTCACTTTTGTCTTGAATGAGTTGTACTTGTCCAGTGTGCCATTGCCTTTTATGGTAACACTGCCTATCTTCTTGCCA
This sequence comes from uncultured Prevotellaceae bacterium, assembly GCA_900315745.1. Classification (GTDB taxonomy): domain Bacteria; phylum Bacteroidota; class Bacteroidia; order Bacteroidales; family Bacteroidaceae; genus Prevotella. Next base: position 21,638 of record ONAG01000007.1, on the reverse strand, counting down.
TCTTCAAATGGACTATCCAATCGTAGAGTCACATCGCAAATGCCTTTATTGGCTGCAGATATGATGAATTGACGTGCTTCCTTTTCTCCAAAATCCACTCCACGGAGACGGATATATTCCCCATTGTCTATGTTGGTAACATACATGTTCTTCTTTCCTGTAGATGTTGGCATGTCTTCTACCACACCTGTGTTTTCAATACCCATCTTTGCTGTTTTCAATCCATAGCCCCAAGCCATGGTTTCTGCTTCCACTCTTTGATAGGGATTCAACCATTGCAGCTGGATGATTGGTTGTTGGTCAAGCCAATATGACACCTCCTCTATAGTGCCGTCCTCACGGTACTTGATGGGGGTAACACTTACAGAGCGGCGTTCATGATGTTCGAAAGTATCAAGATGCATCAGGTCGTAGTTCTGTCCGAAAATAAACGAATGTCCTTTGTAGTCTATTATTCCTGGGTGGTTTCCTCTGTCGCGTGATGTAGGTCGCATGACGTATCCTTTGCTCTCCCAAGGTCCTGTCGGCGATTCGCTCATGGCATATCCCAAAGCCTCTGGACAGCATGTTGTGGCATATCCAAGGTAGTAGTGGCCGTTTCGTTTGTAGAACCATGGTCCTTCCTGGTAGTTGTCGATGTGATAGGGTAGGCGAACCACACTGTCTTTTAGGGAAATCATGTCATCGTTAAGCAGTGCATAGTATGTGTATGGATTACCCCAATACATGTATGCTTGACCGTCATTATCCGTAAACACTGTGGGGTCTATGTCATACCAATGGGTTTTGTCCCACACTAATGGCTGTCCTAAGGGGTCTTTGAATGGACCATAAGGGGAATTGCTTTCAAGAACTCCAATCCCATGTCCATGCAATGGGGCGTAGATATAGTATTTCCCGTCGCGTTCAACACATTGAATAGCCCATGCTCCATTGTCGCGACTTCTCCATGTGAAGTCTTTAAGCGATGCCACTGCTCCATGGTCTGTCCAGTTTACCATGTCTGTTGTGGAATAGAGTAGCCAGTCGTACATGAAGAATCCAGCAGACCCTTTTTCATTTTCATCTGGAATGTCTTCTGGAGAAGAATCGTGGGAAGTGAACAAGAACAGGGTGTCACCAACCACCAATGGAGAAGGGTCAGCTGTGTATTTTGTTTGTATTATAGGCATGTTGCATTGTTCCAAACCTCGCATTTCCCACCAATCAAAATTGAAAAGTTTGGGACCTTTGCGCCCAGTAAACACCAAGAAAATGTCGTGTATTCCAGAGACTCTTTTTGTGAGGTCGGCTGTCAAAGTCTTCCAATTTTCCCATCCACCAGTGCTTGGCACGTCAAGTTGAACAAGTTTTTCACCTTTCAAGCTATCTATATGCACTTCTATGGCTCCGCCTCTAAGTCCACTGGACACTCGTGCAGTGAATGTACGTGGTAACAATTTTCCGAAATCTACAGCTTGTAGTTTGATATAATCACCATTGTGTATGTCTGTGACATATACACCTACTTCTTCATTCTGTTCTGTCTTTACTCCTTTGGAGAAAGCCATTGTTTCGGCTTGAATCTTTGCATAGGGAGAAAAAGTTCCCACTGGCTTTACACCTTCGTTTGTAGGCATGATGGTTGGAAAGGAGCCATCTTCGTTGTACTTGAACTGTTCTACTGCTACGCTACGGCCAAATCCGCCACCGCCAGGCAACTTGCCTGTGTGATAGAAAAAGTAGCTGTTCCCCTTAAAGTCGGCGACACCACAATGGTTTGTAAACGATTTTGTGTCGCATAGTGGCATGATTTCTCCAGCATAAGTCCAAGGACCGGTAGGGGAGGGGGCAGTGCTGTATGATATGTGTTCTGGAACTCCACCGGCGGCATAGAGCAATTGGTATTTGCCGTTTCTTTTTGTTAGCCATGGTCCTTCCACATAACTGTCACGGTATTGTTTGCCTTTCTCGCGTTTGCTCATCTCTGGTCCGCCAAACGCACTCTCTGTCATTTCCAACATTCCCAATTCGCCGGAGTATGATATCATGTCGCGATTAAGTTTCAGATAATACACTTTGGGATTTCCCCAGAAAAGCCATGCTTGTCCATCATCGTCTATGAAAACAGTAGGGTCTATATGGTCCCATGAGCCATTTTCATACAAAGGCTTGCCAATGGCGTCGCGGAATGGTCCAACAGGACTGTCCGCAACAGCCACACCTATAGCCATGCCTTTTGATATTTTAGAGTGTGCGCATATATACCAATAAAAATGTCCATCACGCTCTATGCATTGAGAAGCCCAAGCCCTGTCGTCTGCCCATCTGAAACTTTCGAGTGCTAATGGCGAGCCATGGTCGGTCCAGTTCACCATGTCTTTTGTAGAATAGACACGCCATTCCTGCATCCAGAAAAAATCAGCCCCATCTTCATCGTGGCCTGTATAAACATACATGGTGTTGTCGTGTACCATGGGAGCAGGGTCGCTTGTGAACCAAGTTTGCACAAATGGATTCTGAGCCATCGAGGTTATGGAAATCATAACCATGATGCAAGTTAATAGTCTTTTCATTGTATTTGTGTTATAATTATTATTTTGCAAAAATAAATAAATTCTAACAATATGATGTGATAATAATGTAACCATTAGTTTGGTGGGTGTCGCAAATAAAGGTGGATTAGTTTTTATGCTTGGACTGTACTGCTTTTCGTTAATGCCTACTTCAAAGGCTCTTCATGAATAAAAAAAAGAAAAAATTTTGTTGTATAGAAAAAAAGTAGTAATTTTGCATTCACTTTCGAAGCTCAACCTATTGTCTTGCCGATATGGCTCAGTTGGTAGAGCAATTCATTCGTAATGAATAGGTCCCGGGTTCGAGTCCCGGTATCGGCTCTTTTGCGGAATTAGCACATCGGTAGTGCATCGGCTTCCCAAGCCGAGGAGGCGGGTTCGATTCCCGTATTCCGCTCAGAGCGGCAAGAGCACTGAAAACCAGCGGAATAGACAAAACTATCCGCTGGTTTGTTTTTTTTCTAAAGATTATAGGGAAGGTCGCAACTTGGTCTTGTGGGCAAGGAAGTTACTTGTCTTTGTTTTTCACAAATATCTTTTTGGTTGTTGATGTTGGAACCGAGGTGTTAATGGTGTTCTGGCACAATTGCCAAATAGACAAGGTCGTTTTCTCCATCATTGAACAGAGCGTGTGAATGTCCCATTGGACAATAATGCAAATCGCCAGCCATGAATTTCTCCACTCCTTCATCGTATTCCAAATGTCCTTCACCGCTGAAACAGTAGATGATTTCCGAATTGTTTTCATGCTTGTGATAACCAATGTTGGCACCTGGTCTTAAACGGCTCATCATGATCTTGTTCTTTTCATCTACAAAATTTCTTGTTGCCAACTCTCCTTCTCCATCCTTGAATTTTTGGATGGCTTGCTCTTCAATTTTGCTAAAATCTATAATCATTGATATTTATTATTAAGTGTTATTCTATTTGTTCGAGGATGTCGTTTTTGACGCTGTTATGGTCTTGGAGGAGGAAGCTGTTTTGGATGATTGTGCTGTTTGAACTCCTTGGGAAGGTTTTTGTTCCGTTTTCTTTGTTTGTGTATTGTTTGGTGTGTTCGTTGCTTTTGAAGAAGAACTGGACTGTGAAGTTCCTGACTTAGACGTACTTGCAGTAGCCTTAGGTGCACTATTGTTTGTCTTGGGTGCACTATTGTTAGTCTTGGGTGCACTTGCGTTAGTCTTGGGTGCACTTGCGTTAGCCTTAGGCGCACTAATGTTAGTCTTGGGCGCACTTGTAGAAGTCTTTGGTGCGCTTGTGGTTGACTTGGAAGTGCTTGTAGAAGAAGTAGGCTTGGCTTGCGAAGTCTCTTTCTTGGTGCTTGTCGTATTGCTTGACTGTGACGAACTACTTGGTTTTGATTGAGCTACTATGGCGTTATTCTTCTGCGGAGTATATTTTGTTAAATCCATAGAAGCTATTTTGTTGTTATTGGAGACGTTTGATTTCACTTTGAAATGTTCTGTTGCAGAACGCCCATCTTTGTAAACAATTGTTTTTTGAGCCGTAAACTCCACAAGATAGTCCTTTTTTTCAAACAATTCTCGCTTGGTAATCTTGTAATCGTGATTTAGTTTCCAGATAACATTGCTAACGTCTTCTTTGTGTTGGTTTCTCATCCAACCTATAACATCATTCCTGCTGGCGTCGGCTGTACCAGCAAATGAGGAAATAGTTGAGTTAAGGGTCGCTGTTAATCGTTCTGCTTGATTGCCATTGACACTTAAGAAAAACTCTCTGAATATGGTTTTTGCCATTGACGCATCTTCTTCTGTGCCTATGGAAGTCTTTACAGCTATTCTTTCTTTGGCATCTTTTATGAAAATGCCATCAGCATGTGCGGCAATGTATTTGTCGTATGCATTTTTAGTATTTGTCTTCATGGCGTCCTCCCAATCAAGTGAGTCGATGGTTCTCATTATCACCTGCTTTTGTGGTGATTCTGGATAATCTTTCAGATATTGGGTTAGTTTGTCCTTATCCCTTGACACCATGCCTAATGACAAATCTTCTTTCTGCTTTGTGATATCAGCAATTTTTTCCTGTACTGCTTTTTTATGGTCTATTGTTGCATATGTGTAATTTCTCAAGAAACTATCCATTTGGCTTATATCACCACTATTGATAGCCAATTCGAAGGCTTGAGTCTCCTTGGATATTTTGCTGTCATTATAGAAATACAAGCATACGGCTGCTATGAGCGCAGTGATGGCTATAGAGACAACAAAGGGTATATATCTGTGTTTCCCATTTCCACCATCATTATCGGATTCATCTTCCACATGTTCAGGGCGTTGCAGATTATCACCATCAGTGTCAACATAGGTAAAGTCATCTTCTATTTGCTCCACCATTTCAGAAGACTCGTCGTTCTCATTTGCATCTTCAGTGATTTCTGGTCTTCTTGTCTCCACAGGTGCTACATATTCCTCTGTTTTTTCTGCATCATCTGTTGTCTCATCTTCCTTTTTCTCCTCTAATTCCTCAGTTGGGGAAGTAAAAGCAAGATCTTCTTCTTCAACACCTGTTTCATCTGTTTCATCCGTTTCTTCTGGATACTTGGTATCATTTTCAACAGTATCATTATCTACTTCTGATTCCTTGTATTCCTTAAATGGGCTATAACAACGAGGACACAAGCCGTCATCCTTAAAAAAGACCTCACCGCAAACAGAACATTTTGCGATTTTGCCGGCAATTTCAACCCCACAGATAGGGCAAATTGCCGCTTTTTCACTGATTTGGTGTCCACACTCGGGACATTTGATGATTGCCATGGCTGCTATGGATTATATGTTGAAATCCCCTGGGTATTAAGATTCTTCACCACCTTCTGAAGCGCAATTCACGGAGACTATGCTTGCCCATGATTCTGCTTTTGTCCACATATCCGTTCACGCCGTTGATTCGCCCCTTTCCGGTATATTGCCAAATAATGTAATCACGGTCATCGTCCAGTTGTGGTTCATATTCAGAATATTGCGCTACCATAAGTGGATAGTCGTCAATTTTCCCCAAAAGATATTTGTTGTAGAAATTACGTCCAGTGTAGATTAATGGCTTTTGATGATAAGCTTCTTCTATCATCACAAGGAATTTCATAAGCGAATCACAGAACTGGTATGTTCCCATTGATTTGGGTTTTGTCTCCACGTCAATCATCGGTATTAGATCTTGGTCGCCAGGTCTGCATTGGCTCATGAAGTTATGCAGTTGCAGTTGTTGTGGAACATTGGCATGATAGAAATGGTAGGAGCCGACTTTCAACCCATGTTTGTGAGCAAGGTCGATATTTCTCTTATAGGTATAGTCTTGTGTCTCTTTGCCTTCGGTTGCTTTGAAATACACATAAGCCATGTGGCTGTTGTCGCCCAATGTCTCCCACCACACATCTCCTTGATAATGACTCATGTCAAGCCCATGGATGTGATTGCAGGTGTCTTCGCAATGGATGAAAGAGGATTGGGCACTGCATAATGCAGTCGAAAACAATCCGACTAAAAAAAGCAAGAATTTATTCATTTCCATCAAATCAATCAGCTGCAAATATACAAAAAAAATACATATCCAAGCACGCCAAGCCCAACTTTTTCTTTTAGCAGCTTTTTTTTTAATTATTTTTTGCTAATTATTGCATGTAAAGTGATTTTGTCCGTGTTTTACTCTTCTATTTCAGCCAAACCATTGACCAAGCCGTTGGTAAGTGTTGCCATCGTTTCACGCGGTGCGTAACGCCTGTAGCTGAGGCAATGCCTGATGGATTTAATAGCACTTTTGGGACTACTTACTATAAATCCACTCTTGCTTGGGTGGAAATCCCAGACCCGCAAAGTGCTTAAGTCATCATGTCGGATGGCGCGAATAAGTACAGATTGAGAATGTTTGTCCTCATGGTGTACAAATGGAATCTCGTTCTTGTTGAATCCAAAGCCTTGTATTAGCAAGTTTCCCTGCAAATTTGCCATGGAAGTCATGCAAGTGAAGGAAAGCCACTGGTCCAACTTCACGAAATCCACATTTTGCCCTTTTTGACGAAGGTACCGACCTAAATCTACTATGCCTTTTAGATAACTTTTCCCAGACAGTATGTTTTCAATATTAACGATTATTATTGCCATTATCTGCATGGTCTCGTATGATTTCTCATCGCTTGCATATTCATCATGGATTATCTTCTGAAGACGCTCATTGAGCCTTTTGCTTCTCAATTGTATATTGCTGAATACGTAAAGGTCGGAGAATCCTTTAGGCGAAATTTCCTTCAAGCGTTGCCTTATCGTTTCTATTTGCTCCTCTGGCATGTTCATGGAGTTGTCATGTTGATAATGTTGCAATCCATTTGCAAAAACAGGTATCAAATGATGTAGTATAGCCAATTGCACAAGTTTGTCCCATTTGAATGGAGACATCATTGCTATTGGCTTTGATTCGTCGAATGCACCACTTCTCAAGATATGCAAGAAGTTGGTCACTTGTACTGATGTATGTCTCATGAAATATTATGAATATTTTTTGGGGTATCTTAACAATATGGACATAAAAGCCACGATTCCGAGAACCATTGGGTAATATAGGAAGGGGATTATTTCCACCGGACTTACTTTTGTCAATCCTGCTGCCATTAGAACTTGTGCGCCATACGGCAAAATGCCTTGCACGCAGCATGAGAACGTGTCGAGGATACTTGCGCATTTTCTGCTGTCAAGTCCGAAACGGTCGCCTATGGTCTTGGATATGTCGCCAACAGTAAGGATGGCAACGGTGTTGTTGGCAGTGCATACATTCACCATGCTCACAAGAGCCGCAATAGACAGTTCTGCCCCACGTTTGCCCTTGACATGAGCGCATATCTTGTCGATGATAAAGTCAATGCCACCATTGGCACGTATGATTTCTAACAGGCCGCCAGCCATCATGGTGATGATTATAAGTTCACCCATGTTTGTTATGCCCGTACCCATGGAGGCAAACCAATCGAACAAGTCGTATGCCCCCACAATCATGCCGATTATACCTGTTAGAGTAATACCTAAAGTGAGAACTGCCATAACATTCATTCCCATTACGGCAACTACCAGCACAACAACATAGGGAATGACCTTGACGTACTCTACAGAAGGCAATTGTGATGGGGGTTGAATGCTGGCTCCCATGAAGATATAGATGAACAGAATTATCAAAGCGGCGGGAAACACTATGTAGAAATTTACCCTGAATTTGTCACTCAGCCTACATTGTTGTGTCTGTGTGGCAACTATGGTGGTGTCAGATATGAAAGACAGATTGTCGCCAAAGAAAGCACCCCCAACAACCACTGCCGACAAGAGGGCGGCGTTGGCACCTGTCGATTCTGCTATTCCCAAAGCTATTGGAGCTAATGCCACTATTGTTCCAACACTGGTTCCTATGGAAAGAGATATGAAGCATGAGGCGATAAACAATCCCGCCAATATCATGTTTCCTGGAATCAACGTTAGGGTTAAGTTGACCATGGCATCGATGCTGCCCATTTGTTTGGCAGAATGTGCGAAAGCTCCTGCCAACACAAAAATCCATAGCATCAGAATTAGATTGGATGTGCTTGCTCCCTTGCTGAACAGGTCTATGCGTTTGGACAAGGGTTTCCCACCAGACATTGCTATGGCGTACATGCTGGCTATCAGAAAGGCAACAGACAGTGGAATCTTGTAAAAATCCCCTGCTGCAAGAGAAGTGGCAAGATATGCCACGATAAAAACAAACAACGGACTAAGTGCATAAAGTCCTCTTTTGTTGCTCATATACCCATCTGTTTTTTATTCTACCATATAGGATGCTTAAAATAATGCATCCCTTTACATTTCCAAGCTAAATAAGCTTTGTCTTCACAATTGAGTGCCCTTCTTCGTCGTATTATGTATAATACACTATTGAGGCGATTTGAAAGACTGGTGGGGCGTAGAGCCCCACCGAGTCCTTTTTATCTTATAATGTCACACCATTCTTGAAGATGGAGATCTCACGATATCCATTTTCTTCGTTTCGTGTAGGTTCACCATTTGCAATGGATATTATCTTGTCGATGAATTCCTTTAACAGGTCTTGCATCGAAGTCCCTTCCACTAATTTTCCTGCGTTGAAGTCTATCCAGTTGGGCTTGCGTGAATAGAGCACGCTGTTTGTCGATACTTTCATTGTTGGGATGAATGTGCCGAAAGGAGTTCCTCTACCAGTGGTGAAAAGAACTATCTGGCAACCAGAAGAAGCTAAGGCTGTGGCTGCTACCAAGTCGTTGCCGGGAGCGGAAAGAAGATTCAAACCACGGTTTTTAATCCTGTCACCATATTCAAGAACTCCGCTTACAGGTGCTCTTCCGCATTTTTGGGTGCATCCCAATGCCTTGTCTTCCAATGTGGAAATGCCGCCTGCTTTGTTGCCTGGTGATGGGTTTTCGCCTACAGGCTCTCCATGGCTCAAGAAATACTCCTTGAAATTGTTGATGAGAGAAACTGTTTGCTCAAACAGCTCTGGTGTCTCGCATCTGTTCATCAGTATTGTCTCGGCTCCGAACATTTCAGGAACTTCTGTGAGGATGGATGTCCCACCTTGTGCTACAAGATAATCCGAAAACTCACCTACAAGCGGATTGGCTGTGATGCCACTGAAACCATCGCTACCACCACATTTCAAGCCTACTCGCAAATGGCTCAGGTCGCAAACCTCACGTTTGTCAGTTGATGCCAAGGCATACAATTCTCTCAGAATAGCCATGCCTGCCTCCACTTCATCACCATCTACCTTTTGTGTTACCAAAAGGCGTATGCGGCTCTTGTCATAGTCGCCCAACATTTCCATGAATTGTTCGGGCTGGTTGTTCTCACATCCCAAGCCCAATACGAGCACACCACCGGCATTTGGATGCAACACGATGTCTCTCAATATTTTTCGAGTATTCTCATGGTCTCCGCTCAATTGGGAACAGCCATAATTGTGATGCCAGGAATGGATGGCGTCAACACCCTTGCATTGCGTTTCTTTCTGAAGTTGTGTGGCAAGACGTTCTGCTATGCCGTTTACACATCCAACAGTCGGGACAATCCATATCTCGTTTCTAATGCCCACTTCGCCGTTGGCACGTACATATCCATTGAATGTGCGTCCTTCTTTCGCTATTGTCAGGGATTCTCCTACCGGATGGTATTCGTAGGACAGTGTTCCTGAAAGATTGGTTTTCAAGTTGTTTTCATTCACCCATTCGCCGGCTTTCAGGTCCTTCATGGCATGTCCGATAGGATAGCCATATTTTATGATGTTGGTTCCTTGCGGTGTATCTTCAATGATTATTTTGTGGCCCATCGGGGTGTCTTGGGCTATGGTTATCGTTTTTCCATCGACAACGATAACTTCTCCTTTTGCAAAAGCCTTTAGGCAGACCACTACGGTGTCTGCGGGGTTGATTTTGATAAATGTAGATAGATTCATGTTGTTTGTAGTTGTTTTTTGCTTTTTCTTAATTATCTTGTTTTATTTATTTGCCAAAGTTCTAAATCATTGTGCGTTGATAGAAATCTACATTGTCCTTGTCCAAAATTTCTATTGGCATATAATTTACCGGACTAACTTCTTTCTTTAGCACTATGGCTCTGAACAAAGTCTCCACACAGTAATAACCTTGCATGTAAGCATGTTGGGCTATAAGGAATGATATGCTTCCCTCACGTAGGCAATTGGCATTCTTATGCACCATGTCATATCCCATTATTTGCACGTTTCGACGATTGGTTCGAAGCAGGAATTCTCCTACAATATGAGCTTTGGAACAGAATGTTATGCAGTGGTGTGTTTGAGGATGTTTCTTGAAATAATCCTCAAGAATGTCATCATAAGTGGTCTTATCTTCCTCTAATGGAAGATTGACTTCTTGTATGGTGATGTTGGGGAAGTGGTCATGCATGTAATGACGGAAACCAACCTCTCTGTTGTCTTGCTGCTTGCTTGCCACTCTGCCGTTTTTCATCTGTTTCATGATCATGATTTCAGAAGTGTCTTTTGCTATCAGCATTAGCATCTTGGCAGCAAAGTAGCCGCTGCTGAATGAATCTTGACCATAAAAAGACAATGGCTTCAGGTCGGGCATATAAGAGTCGAGCATGACAAATGGTATGTTTTGTTCATGCAGCAAGTCTGTGAATTGGCGTGTCAAGTCAAGGCTCGAAGGCACGATTATCACACCTTCAGGCGATTGTGCCAGACAATTCTGATATGCCTCTATGAACGTATCATCGTTGAACCTCTCATAATACAACATTTGTACGTCAACATGGAAGTCTCGTCTCACCTCGCAAGCCTTCAGTGCGCCCTCTTCTATCTCTTCCCAATACGCTTCAGAAGCATGTTTGGGCATGATGAAATAGAATGTGTATGAGCGATTGTATGCCAAGGCACTGGCATACATGTTGGGTTGATAATTCATCTCTTTCAATGCCTTTTCAACCTTTTCACGGGCAGGTGGCGAAACATTGGGCCGATTGTGAAGCACGCGATCCACTGTTCCAACCGACACTCCTGCACGTGCTGCAATGTCTTTTATTCTTATTTTCTGATCCATTGGCTTAGGGAAAAGTATCTTGACTATTTGCAATGGCAATGATGGTAACATTGAATTGAAATGCCCTTGCCATCAGTTGATGGCATGGATTGCATATTGCCACCGCATTTGTTTGCAAAGATACAGTAAAAAAATGATTATCCTCATGTAAATTGTGTTTTTTTTCAAATCACAATTCCCATTCATACCAATCGTAGCATACGCCACGTCCTCCGAATCCTTCTTTTTGAAAAATCAACGATTCATTGAGAATTTCACCATTCCCGTCACTTGACTTGCCAAAGTCAAAATAATGGGCTGGTGACCAATCCATATTCAAAATGCTTTCAAAGAGAATATCCAAGGCACCGCATTTCTTGCCTTCTTGGTTGGCTGAAATGTATTGCGTATGAACCACTTCTTTATTGATATAAAGGAGAGTCCCGCCTAATGTTGCATTGTCTTTTTTTGCGACAAACAATCTTATGTTATCGGGAAAATGCTTCATCAGGGCTGATATTTCCTTTAAACTATGCACAGGATGCGTGTGATATTTGTCTGCAAGATTGTTTTCCAATACGCCCCAAAATGAATGGAGCTCGTCGGCACTGAGTTCCTCCACTTTCAAATGGTTGGCATAAGCCTTGCGAATACCAGACTTGCGTGCTTCTGCAAACTTAATCCTTCTTCTCAAATCAGTGGAGGAGGAGATATGCCTCGTTGCCAATTTGGCATGACAGACATTCGTCAATGCATAAAGGTCTTCTTCGGATGGGCAACTATGGTAAATCCAAGGCAAAGGCTTGTAAACCACCTTCTTAATGCCTCTCTCCGAGAGAAAAACATTTAGTTGATCAAAAAGATGGCACATCTTCATAGACGTGATTTGGATATCAATCACCCATCCTCCATAAGTCAATCCTTTGTGGCTGTAAAGCACTTCTCCTTCCAAATTGGCTGGCAGCAATGCCATGAGCTTTCCCTTATGATATGCCATCAAGGAGAAATCATCAAATCTGTCCGAGTGATACTCCATGTAATCACGATAAAAGAGGAAAGAACTATTCCTCGCCTTGGCTACGAAAGAGTCCCATTGTGCCTTACATGTGGCGTCATATATCTTTATTTCAAACATTCAACATACCTCTGAAAATCATCATATTCACGTATGTAGTCATCCTCATCAAAAATATCAGAAGCCAACACAAGGCAAACAGCTCCAGAAGAGAAGTCGTCGAGGGTTCGCCAGATGCCAGCACCCACATATAGTGCCTGATAAGGGTGATTAAGGTGGAAAGTCTGAACCATGTTACCATTGTCAACGGTAACATCAAACGAGCCGCTAACAGCAACAATCATCTCCTCGCATTTCTTGTGAGCATGACCGCCGCGGCTTTCTCCTGAAGGAACATCGTATGTCCAATAAACACGAGACACATCAAAAGGTACTTCGTGCTGCTGTTCTGCAACAGTCAGGTTCCCCCTGGGGTCAATAATCTTTGGTAAGTTCAGCAATCGTACTTGCTCCTCTGGCAATATGTCGTGATGCAATGAATTTTGTTTCATGATTCTATTTCATTCATATCATCTTTTGCCATACATCTGCTCGTAATACTTTTGATAATCTCCGCTTGTCACTTCCTTTATCCAGTCTTGATGTTCCAGGTTCCAGCGAATGGTCTTCACTATGCCGTTGGCGAAACGTGTCTCTGGTTCCCATCCCAATTCTGACTTTATCTTGGATGGGTCGATGGCGTAGCGGAGGTCATGGCCAAGACGGTCTGTGACGAAGGTAATCAGGTTGTCATTGATCCAGTCATACCTGATTTCACCATTGTCGTCAAGCTCACGCTTTCTCAACACCTTGCGCAAGGTCTTGTCGGCTGCCATCATGTCATGGATGGTCTTTATTGTCAACTTCACAATGTCGATGTTCTTCATTTCATTGTGGCCTCCCACATTATAGACTTCTCCGTCACGTCCCTTGCGCAGGACAAGGTCTATTGCCTTGCAATGGTCCTCTACATACAGCCAGTCGCGCACGTTCTCACCCTTGCCATACACGGGCAGTGACTTGCCTTCAAGGATGTTGTTGATGATGAGCGGGATGAGCTTCTCCGGGAAATGGTAGGGCCCGTAGTTGTTGGAGCACCTTGTGATTGTCACCGGCATGTGGTATGTGTCGTGGTATGCCATCACTATAAGGTCGGCTGCCGTCTTGGATGCGCTGTATGGGCTGTGGGGGCAGAGCGGGGTCTTTTCTGTAAAGAACCCTTCGGCACCGAGAGAGCCATAGACCTCGTCGGTAGCCACCTGGTGGAAGCGCTTGCCAGGTTTCCATTGTGGGTAGCCGTCATCTCCCTTGCCCAAAGTCCATGCCTTCTTAGCTGCATCCAAGAGGTTCTGGGTGCCGAGGATGTTGACGGAAAGGAACAGTTGGGGGTCTTCTATTGAACGATCCACATGACTCTCGGCGGCAAAATTCACCACGTAGTCAATATCGTTTTCCGAAAACAGCTTGTCTGCAAGTTCGCGGTCACGAATGTCGCCTTTCACAAAAACACACCTCTCGCCATCGATGTCGTCCTTTATTGTTCCGAGATTGCCGGCGTATGTCAAGGCGTCGAGAATGATCACACGAATCTCGTCATCCTTGTATTTATCGTGAAGCAGGTATTTTATGAAATTCGCACCGATGAAACCTGCCGCTCCTGTTACCAAATATTTCTTCATAGTCTTTCTTAATTATGATTAAACATTTTTACATTTGAAAAACATGTGCCTTTTATCTGCCACCTAAGGAAATAACTTCACAATCAGTAAATTTATTGCCTTCAATAGCCAATCTTACCAAAGTTCTCTCCTTTTGCCATCCTTGCAGTCCGGCAGCACCGGGATTGATATGGAGCAAGTTCAGCATATTGTCATATTTTATTTTCAAGATATGTGAATGTCCGCTAATGAACAGTTGGGGAGGGTTGGATTGCATTATGCGCACTATGCTGGAATCGTATTTGCCGGGATAGCCTCCTATATGTTTCATGAGTACATCCACTTCTTCACACTTGAATCGTAACAATTCAGGATACATTAGTCGCAAGTCGCCACCATCACAATTGCCACATACAGCTCTCAATCGCCTAAAAGATGCAAGCCGCTCAGCCAATTCCATGGAACAAATGTCGCCAGCATGCCAAATCTCGTCGCATGGCTCAAAATACTCTAAATAGCGGTCGTCCCAAAATGAGTGCGTGTCACTTATTATGCCAATTCTTTTCATTTTCGGTTGTTTTTGGCTGCCTTTTCCCTTATAAACTTTACCAGCATGTTTTTGGTTTCTTCCATACCTAAGGCACAAACGTTGACACAGAGGTCATACGAGGCTGCATTTCCCCATTTCTTGCCTGTGTAGTAATTGTAGTAATTGGCACGTTTGTCTTCTTTGTCATGAATGATTTTCAGGGCTTCATCTCGACTACATTCATGGCGTTTGGACACTTGAGCGATTCGAAAATCAAGGTCTGCAGTGATGAAGATGTTGACAGCATACGGATTGTCCCTGAGGATGTAGTCGGCGCACCTTCCTACGAATACGCACCTCCCTTCCTTGGATGCTTTCAATATTGCATCTGCTTGGAACTGGAACAAGCTTTCTTGAGAGAACTTGTTGGGATAGAAATTGTTGTCGCTGACATGTTGGGCGTGAAGATGAAACAAGGTCTTGAAGAAATGCTTGTTTTCATCATGCTGTGCAAAAAAGCTCTCGCTGAATCCGCTTTCCTTCGCGGCCAAATACAGAATCTCCTTGTCGTAAAACTTACAGTCTAACTCTTGGGCAAGCATTTTGCCTATTGTCCTGCCACCACTACCTAATTGGCGACCAATGTTTATGATTATTCTTTCTTCAGGCATATTCTCTTTGTTTATGCAATTTTGAGAAATGGCGCATATATTTTATCAAAATGGCTAACGCCACTACAAAAGATATGGTATCCGAAATGGGGAAGGATGCCCACACCCCATCCAGCTGCATGTATCGAGGAAGTATGAGCAAAACAGGCAACAAGAACAGCAATTGTCTCGACAAGGATAGAAATATGCTTATTTTTGCCTTTCCAATGCTTTGGAAGAAATTGGTGACTACTATTTGGAAGCCTACAATTGGCAACGCCAAATTTGCCACTTTCAATCCTCGTTCGGAGAAGGCTATCAGCTTACTGTCGTCTGTGAATAATATCGAACAATAATATGGCATGAATTCGCTGACAATCCATCCCAAAACGGAAATGACTGTGGCTGCTGTAATGGTGTATTTCAGTACGAGCATCATGCGGTCGAACTGCATGGCTCCATAATTGTAACCGGCTATGGGCTGCATTCCTTGATTAAGACCAAACACCACCATCAGGAATATGAACGATATGCGGTGGACGATGCCGTAAGCACCTACGGCAAGGTCGCCGCCATAAGCATACAGACTCTTGTTGAAGACTATGACGACGAGACATGCGGTGACGTTCATGAGGAATGGAGACAATCCTATTCCCACTATGTTTTTCACTATGTTGCTTTTCAACTTGTAAATGCCGCGCTCAAAATGGATGATTCCCCGTCTGTCAGAGAAGAGGAAACCTTGCCAGCACATGGCAACAAATTGTGCAAGGACGGTTGCAAAAGCTGCGCCGCGAATGCCCAAGTGAAAAACATAGATGAACAACGGGTCGAGTATGGTGTTAAGCACAACCGTAAAAATGGTGGCATACATTGCTTGTCGTGGCTTGCTTGCAGCACGCAAAACGGCATTCATGCCAAGGTACATGTGCGTTATGACATTACCCAACAATATTATTTGCATGTATTCCCTTGCGTATGGCAAAGTTTGCTCGCTTGCTCCGAAAAAGAGCAAGATGGGGTCGAGAAACAACAATGTGATGGTTGCAAACGCCAAACCAATCAGGACATTCAAACTTATGCAATTGCCGAATATATTGAGAGCCGTGGCATAGTCTTTCTGACCTAAACGCACTGATATCATGGTAGAGGAACCTACACCTACAGCTGCTCCGAAGGCTCCCGACAAATTCATGAAAGGGAATGTGATGGCAAGGCCTGATATTGCCAATGCTCCAACACCTTTGCCTATGAAAATGCTGTCTATCGTATTGTATAACGATGAGGCAGACATCGCAACAATGGCAGGAAGTGCATATTGCGTCAGCAATTTGCCAACAGGCTTTGTGCCTAATTCCAATGTGGCTTGCTTGTTGTTGTTCAAAGCGTTTTCTGATTTTTTATTTTGACAGGTGAAAAACCATGATTATTTATGAGATTTGCAAAATTAGTCATTAATTCTTTATTTTTCAATAGCACCATCCTTTTTTTTCGCTTGCCTTGTCCTTTTTTCAAAGATTTGACTTATTTTTGTAGGTGATTTCGAATACCATTTACAACACAATGCTTATGACAAACAGAATCAGACGAACCCTAATATGGCTTTTGGCTACCATGATGGCAATCCCCGCTTTTTCAGATAAAGGAGAAAAAGCCAAATTTCCAGGTGGGAAGACATATTTGTACCGTGTTAGTCTATGCAACAAAAAAGGAACGCCGTATTCTCTTCTAAGGCCATGGGAGTTCTTGTCCGCCAAGTCTTTGGAACGACGTAATAAACAAGGACTTCCTCTCGATTCTACCGACCTGCCACAGACACCTGCATATATAGAGACAATAGGCAATATGAAGGGGGTGGAAGTCGTAAGCAAAAGCAAATGGAACAACACTGTTCTTGTACTTGTTCATGACAATTCGCTCGTCAAGCCTATTGAGGCTTTGCCTTTCGTCTTGGATACCAAAAAGGTGTTTGAGTCGCCAGACTCAATCACTCCACCTTTACGTTATAGGGTAAGTGAGACTTTGGAGTCTAAAGCACAAGACGATGAATATGGGGCGGCTGCCCTCAATATAGACCTTGTTAAAGGCAAGGCATTGCATAATATGGGTTTCAAGGGTAGGGGCATGACAATTGCCGTGCTTGATGGCGGCTTTATGAATGTTGACAGGATTCCAGCCATGAAAGAAGCCAACATTATAGGGATAAAAGACTTTGTAGCATTCAAGGCTACTGATTTTTATGAAGAACACGACCATGGCACAAGGGTCTTGTCAACCATGGCTATAAATCAACCTGGCATTTTCGTTGGCACTGCACCCGAAGCAGATTATTGGTTGCTAAGAGCTGAAGACACGAGCACTGAAACTTTAGCTGAAGAAGATTATTGGGCTGCCGCGGCTGAGTTTGCGGATTCTGTAGGCGCTGACATTATAAGCAGTTCACTTGGCTATCAGGATTTTGATGACAACAAGATGGACCATGGCTACTCTGAACTCGATGGAGCGCATGCGCTTATCTCACGTACAGCTTCACGACTTGCTTCAAAGGGCATCGTGCATGTAAATAGTGCGGGAAATGAGGGGATGGGAACATGGAAAAAAATCAACTTCCCAGCTGATGCTCACAACATTTTGGCTGTAGGAGCAGTCAACGAAAAGAGGAAAAATGCCGTTTTTTCTTCTGTCGGTCCATCGGATGATGGAAGAGTAAAGCCCGACATCATGGCTTTGGGAAGTGGCACGGCAGTGATCAATGGACGAGGAAACATCAGCAACGACATGGGGACTTCGTTTGCGGCACCAATAATTTCGGGCATGGTGGCATGTCTTTGGCAAAGCGCAAGGAATAAGACGGCGATGGAGGTGATGGATGCAATAAGGAGAAGTGCCGACAACTATTCCACCCCAAACAACGTATTTGGTTATGGAGTACCCGATTTTTCTGTAGCATACAAAATCATCAAGCAAAAAAGGCAATGACAACAAGACACGAAATGACCCTTTTGGAGCTTAATGGAATGGTTAGAGACTTGATTAACCATGAAATGAACGGCACTTATTGGGTTCAAGCGGAAATAGCTGAAAAATCTGAGCGCTCAGGGCATTGCTACATGGAATTGATACAAAAAGAAGAGAAATCAAATACCCCTGTAGCGCGGGCGTCGGCAAAATGCTGGCGTAGCAAATGGACATTGGTAAAAGCCCATTTCTTTACTGTCACTCAAAAAGAATTGTCCCCGGGGATGAAGGTTCTATTGAATGTGACACCACAATTCCATGAAAACTATGGTTTTTCGTGGATTGTTCAGGATATAGACCCTACTTTTACCGTTGGGGACATGGCGTTGAAACGGGAACGCATCATCAAGGAACTTAAGGCTACAGGTACCTTTTATGACAACAAGGCTTTGCCTTTACCTATGTTTGCACAACACATAGCCGTGATATCAAGTGAATCTGCAGCAGGATATGGAGATTTCTGCAAACACCTCAGCGAGAATGAATATGGTTACATTTTCAAGACTACTCTTTTCCCTGCCATAATGCAAGGAGAACAAGTGGAAAGTAGTGTTGTTGATGCACTCAACATGATAAATGATAAAATAGAAGAATACGACTGCGTGGTAATAACAAGGGGTGGGGGAGCCACATGCGATTTGTCTGGCTTCGACACATACAACCTTGCCTTCAACGTGGCTAATTTTCCATTGCCGGTTATTACTGCCATTGGTCATGATCGCGATGAAAGCATACTCGACATGGTGGCAAATACACGTGTGAAGACACCAACAGCCGCTGCTGCGTTTCTCATAGACCATCTTCACATGGCAGAACTTGCCATCGACCGCGCAAGTCAGCGTCTTGTAAATGTTGTTACAAGCCGCATGGTCAGTGAGAAAGCTCGTCTGAGACACTTGTCAATTCAAATACCATCATTGTTTTCCGTGGTTTCAATAACTCAAATAGGACGTCTGGATGCCATCCAGAAACGAATGGGCAACCTTGCTGAGTCTTATCTTTTTCGCCAACAGCAACAAATAGAGAAAAACGACCAACTGCTTGTTTTGTATTCCAATCAGAAGATGACCAACGAAAGGCATCGCATGGATATGCTCATGAATAAAATTGAAGCGTTAGACCCAGTCAAGATATTGGAAAGAGGATATAGCATCACATGGCATGAGGGTAGGGCGGTCACCAATCTCGATGTTGTTTCTGAAGGCAGCGTTATAGAGACGCAAGTGAAAAATGGCAGATTCAAGTCTGTCGTGAGTTGAAAGCATTTGTATATATGTGGATGACACAATAAAGTGTGGTTGGATAAAATTTTTTGTGCCGTTTTCTTGGATTATTCCATATAAAAACATAATTTTGCATTAAATATTCGCTTAGCCATTGTTAGCCAAATCTAATAAGATATGAAAATACTTGCAATCAACCCAGGAATGATTTCCACCAAAGTTGGAATCTTCATCGACGAGGAAATCGTAATGCACGCATGCATCAACCATCCTTACGAAGAACTATGTCGCTATCCGTTCATCATGGATGAGTTCGATTATCGTAAGGATAAATTGCTTGAAGAATTGCATCGTCAAGGCTATGGGATGGATTTTGATGTGGTAGTGGGTCGTGGAGGCTTGGTGAAGCCAATAGAAAGTGGCGTTTACGAGCTCAACGAGAAAGTCATAGAAGACACCATGCATCCTCGTCTTCATCATGCTTGCAACCTTGGTTCGTTAATAGCTCTCAGCATCGCCAAGGAAATACCTGGATGTCGTGCTTTTACGGTAGATCCAGGTGTGGTTGATGAACTTGAAGACGTTGCCCGTATCTCTGGAATGCCAGAAATACCACATCAGACAATATGGCATGCGCTCAACCAGCGTGAGATAGCCAAGCGCTATTGCAAGGAACATGGTGTGAAATACGAAGAACAAGACTTGATAGTTTGCCATCTTGGCAGTGGCATATCGTTTGCAATGCATCACCATGGCAGAGCTATAGCATGCAGCGACGCACTTAGCGGCGACGGACCTTTCAGTCCTTCACGTGCAGGCACCTTGCCTTCCGTCCAGTTAATCCAGCTTTGTTATAGTGGAAAATACACCGAAAAGGAGATGCTACGCAAGGTAAATGGGCATAGTGGTCTTACCGCCCATCTGGGAACTAACGATGTCAGGATTGTGGAACAAAGAATAAAAGACGGCGACCAACATGCACGTCTGATTCTTGATGCCATGATTTATAACGTTGCAAGATACCTCGCTTCTTTGGCTCCAGTGACCTATGGCAATGTAGATGCTGTGATACTCACGGGTGCGATGTCTCAAAGCAAGTATGTAACAGACGGACTCGTGAAGAGGCTTGAGTATTTGGCTCCTGTGTTTATCTATCCGGGTGAAGACGAGCTAACGGCATTGGCTCATAATGTATATCGGGCTCTTAATGGTCAGCAGGAAATCAAGATTTACAAATAGCAATCATATCCCTTGATTCACACACATGTTTCATAGAAACCGGCAATCGCCAAACCTCTCATCATGAGATAGTTGGCGATTTCTTCATGTGCACCTGCAAGGGCTCAAACCCAGAATGCCATGTTATGTAGAAAAAATAAGGATATCAGAATACAGCGGCGTTGTTTACCACTTTCTTTATAGCCGACACAGGACGGTCCACTTTCTAAAGGCTGTAGGTCAGACCCACGGAGAATGAGAATTTGCGACCGCTGAAGGGGTGGTCGAACTCTTTGGAGCGAAACACGTCGAACAGGCCTTTCTGCGCCCGGGCGTAAAAGCCAAGACGCTCGCTGAAGTTGTACCTCACGCCGATGGCAACGCGGAGCCTCCCAGGTCAAAACAACTCAACCTCTCCTTCACGTCCTTGTCAAAGACATACCTTGCGAAGCCACCGTATGAGAAATAGTCGCTCAAGCCGGAGAGGAATTCCACCTCCATGCCGGAAACCCCTTCCATGCCGAGGTACCCCACATGAATCTTGTCGTCCATGTCGCCGTCAAACGCCTGTGCGGCGGCGCATTGTGGGGCCATTGCCGCCAACAGCAGCAAGACCCCCATCAATTGTTTCCGTATTTTTTTCATGGTCATTCTATCGAGTATTTGTTTATGAATATCACCTTCCTTCGGTCACCGGTGGCGTTGTTCTTCACTATCTGCGTGCCATATACCAGGAAGTTGTCACCATGCCAGTAGGCGGTCTCCGTGTCCCTGGCCTTCCTCACGTCTTCGTCCTCGTCGCCGGTCTCCATCACCTCCTTCTGCTTGTCCTGCACCACTTCGCCATCAGCGTCGCTGAACATCTTCGACACGAGGAGCCTCTTGTCGGGGTAGAGGGCGCTGACGTTTCCCCCGTCGAACCCCGCCGCCACGAAATGGATGAGCCGCATGGGCCTGTACGAGGGATCCATGGGGAAGCAACTGTCCCAGAGGATGTTCCCATCGGCATCGAACTTAACTATTACGGCATGGGTGTACTGGTATCCATTGAACACCGTGGTAGTGGAGAAGCCGGTGCTGGTCACCATGTATGTGGGATAATACGCCTCGCCGACATAGTAGTACGCGCCGCCATGCTCCATCAGCCCGTGGGAGGTGACAAGGCTG
>ONAG01000002.1 GCA_900315745.1 uncultured Prevotellaceae bacterium | reverse complement strand
TGAGTATCTCGTTGCGCATGATCATGCCCATGAGGGTTATAACACCCATTATGGAGGTCAGGCCAAGCGTGCGGTTCATCAATCCCAAGCCGATGAGTGCCCCAGGTGTCATCAGCCCAAGGGCGGCGATGCAGACAATGCTGATGCCGTATTTCTTGAAGTTGAAGAGAAGGAAGAAGAACACGATGATTATGGCTATGCCCACTCCTGCTATGATTTGTGGAATGGCTTCAGCATTGTATTCGATTTCGCCGCCAACCTCAGAACGCACACCGTTGGGAAGGTCGGTGTCTTTTTCCATTATATTGGCGATTTTGTTTTCCACAGGTGCCGCGTAAGTGCCCTGGGCAAATTGGGCTGTCACAGTAAGGCATCGCTCGCCGCCACGGTGCATGATGCGGCTTTCACTCCATTTGGGTTCCACTTTTGCCACTTGTCGAAGGGGCACCGTGCTGTTGGTGGAATGCTCGCTTGTCAGAGGGGTAGGGGGGATGTTGGCTGATATCATTGACATCGGTGTGGGGATGCCGATGTCTGCCACATCTGAGAACGACAGGTTGCTGTCGTCTTTCACCACTATGGGGATTTCTGTGTGACCTTCCCATAGTTGTCCTATCTTGATGTCGCTGGTTTGGGCGTTAAGGGCCAAGGCGGCGCTGGTGCGGGTGATGCCCATCTGGGCAGAAGACACGGGGTCAAGGGTTACACTCACGTAAGGATATGGTTGCAGGAAGTCGGTGTGTATCCACTCCAGTTCGGGCATGTCTTGTATGGATGCTATGAGACGTTCGCCGGCTGTGTGCAACGAATCTAAATTATCTCCATAAAAGCGGTATTCAAGTTCTGGCACTTCCAAATAGTCCAAACGTTTGAATCTGACGTATGCTTCAGGGAATGCCTCGCTCCATTCCGGTTGGTACTTTGCCAATAGTTCGAGCGTGGCATCCTGGGATACCGTGTTGACGATGAACTGTGCGTAGTTGCGTCCTGCCATCTGTGGAGCATAGGTGGCTTGGAAACGAGGAGAGGAACATCCGATAAATCCTGTGATGCACTTCACACGTGGGTCTTTTTGCAGCACATGGCGTAATGAGTCCGCTATGGTGCGGGTGTCGTTGAGGCTCTTTCCCTCGGAGAGGAAAAACTCAACGGCGAATTGGTCACGGTCGGCATAAGGGAACTGGCGCACCTTGATGGTGGGCAAAATTAGGAGAGAGACTGCCACCACGCCGAGACCTCCAACTATGGTCATCCATGGGTGTTTGAAGGTTATGCCTAAAAGACGGGTATAACAGTCGTTTACCACACTCGTTAGCGAACCCTTATTCTCCTTGGACTTGTCGTCTTTGGCGTCCTTTGGCTTGATAAGGAGCACTTCTAAGAAAGGAATGACCATCACGGCAAGGAAGAGTGACACCAACAGGTTTATGGTGATGGTCCACGGAAAGTCTTGCAGGGCATCAGAGAACGCGCCCTTCAGGGTGATAAGGAGTGGGTAGAAGATGATGCTTATGCAGAGGGTTGCAAGCATCATCGGCATGAAATATTGTTTGGCTGAGTCTATTGCGGCTTTGCGTGGGGCATACCCCTTGTTCAAGTATTCCAAATAACCATCCACCACCACGATGGCGTTGTCCACCACCATGCCGAGCACCACTATGAGGGCTGCCAACGTCACGATGTTGAGTTCGATGCCGCAAACGTACATGATGGAAAGAGAGATGAAAGTGCTCAATGGAACGGTGATGGCTGCCACGATTGCTGAACGTAGGGGGAAGAGCACCATCATCACCACGACAATGATGAGCATGGAGATAAACAAGTCGCGCAGGAATGAATATACACTGTCGGCAACCACTTTCGGTTGGTCGGCTATTCGGGTTAGGGTGACATCGGATGGCAGTTCTTCGGTCCTGTATTTGTCGAGTGTCTTATCTACTTCTTCTCCGTATGCTACGATATTGTTGCCAGGAGTCATTTCCAGTGACAGCAACATGCAGGGATGCCCGTCTTGTTCAATATAACTTGCGTCTTTTTCATATTCGCGCACCACCTGGGCTACATCTCTCACCTTCACCACCTTGCCGCTTGCCGGGTCGCTGTAGATTATCTGGTTGGCAACCTCATCAGCACTGTTCTCTGTCGTCTCCACGTGGATGGGGGTCTGTTGGTCTTCATCAGTGACGCTGCCACCCATAGTAGTAATCCCTTGGGCTTGCAGTTTTGAGAACAACATCTGCTGTCCTATGCCGTAGGCTTGCAGGCGCTGACGGTCGATGTATAGACTGATTTGCTCTTTGTGCTCGCCATAGATGCGCACGTTGGATACGGAGGGGATGCGGCGCAGGCGGTCGCTGAGTTCGTCGCTGTATTCTTGCAGCTCACGGTAACTGCGCTGGTCGCTGGATATGGCTATCAGGAGTGCGGAGGTGTTGCCGAAGTCATCATTGGCAACAAGGGCGAGCACGCCGCTTGGCAGGTTTTGCTTAAATAGCGTCAAGCCGTGCTTTACCTTGCTCCATACTTCGTCCTTGTTGTTTACCTCATCGTTCAGTCTTACCATCACGATGCTCATGCCGTTCTGCGAGGTGGAGGTGGTCTTGGCTCTGTTCACTTCCCCGTATGTGAAAAGGAAGCGCTCCAAGGGGCGTGTCACCTGCTCTTCCACTTCTTCAGACGTGGCTCCAGGATAGACGGCTATCACCACACCTTGACGGATGGTGAATTGGGGAAATTCGTCCTTGGGCATCATATACAGGCCGTATATTCCCAAGACAAATAAAATACCAACGATAAGAAGGGATATGGAATAGTGCTGCAGTGGCCATCCCAGCCAGTTCATTTTTTTATTTGCCATCTTTTTTCGCTTTTTTTCCTTTACGTTCTTATGGCTTCACTGTCTTCATGTCAATATACGACTTTGGTTCCCTCGCTCAACTTTTGGTAGCCATCCGTCACTACGCGTTGGCCATAGTTCAACCCATTGGTTATGGCAACACGGTTTCCTTGGGTGGCTCCTATGTTCACTGTGGTGCGGTGGGCGGTGCTGTCTTTGTCTATCGTCCATACAAACAAAGTGCCGTCGGAACGACGTTGGATGCTTGTTATGGGGAGGGTGGCTTTCTCGCTGGACTTCTCGCCGGATGATGCGAATGTCACGTTGGCAACCATGCCGGGGAGTAATTGGTGATCGGGGTTGGCAACATTGATGCGGATGTCGTATGTATGTGTCATGGCATCGGCTTGAACGCCTTTCTCTATCCTGCCGCCATTGGCATGACGGTCTATGGCTTCCACGAAAATGTGGCTGTTGCTGTTTGGCGTGATGTTCTTCATCTCAGTTTCAGGAACTGATACTTTCACTTTCACACTGTTGATGTCAAGGATGGTTGCCACACCTTCTGAGGGGAGGGCGGTCTCGCCAACTCCTTTCTGGCGATGGCCTATGATGCCGCTGACGGGGGCGTAAAGGCGAGTGTCGGCTTGGTTCTTGCGGGCTATCCTCTCAGTTGCCATGGCAGACCTTACATTTGACTTGGCGCTTGACAAGGCTGTCTCTGCTTGCTTGAGGCGGGTCTCTGCTTCCACCCATTTTATCTCGGGCAAAGAGCCCTTGTCGTGAAGCAGTTTCATGCGGTCGTAGGCGTCCTTTGCTTGCAGATATACGTTTTGAGCTTGCACCACCATGTCGTTGGCTTGGTTGATGGAGGCTTGGGCGGCTTCCACTGTGTTATCTACCGTTGTAGGGTCTATTTCCGCCAACAGTTGTCCACGTCTTACGTATTCTCCCTCATGGATGGGCATCCTGCGAATCACACCCATGCTGGTGAAACTTACGGCTGTGGCTTCACGCTCTTCCACAATGCCTACGTATGTCTGCCCCATGGATTGGTTGGACATGTTCAGTTCTTCTACTTTCACTCGCGTGGGGGGCAAGGACGTCGTTTCTTTTTCCTTGTGACAGTTGCAGAGCAAAAACATCGATGATAGCAAGATAAGGGCTGCATTTGACTTCATGATATTGTCGTGTTCTTTAGGATGTATCGCATTTTTAGTTTTGTTTGCAAAGATAAGACTTTTTGAGCATTTTCTTTTATTTTTTTCTTTGATAAGAATTATTTTCCTTATTTTTGCATTAATTTGGTACACCATATTGAACCAACAAAATGATAGTTATAGCTATTTGAATACCTAAGATTATGAAAACAAGAAAATTATTGTTCTTACTTTCTGCTCTATGTGCTGCAACAAGTGCAATGGCTGATGGACGTGGTGGCATACGTCTCAATCAAGTAGGGTATCTGCCTGGACAAGAGAAAGTTATCGTACTCGATGACTTTACTCCCAAAAAGGTGGTGGTAAAAAACAAGGTGGGGAGAATTGTCGCTCGTCCTGTTGTAAAGAGGAGTGCCGTCTCTCCTTTTACAGGAAAGACACGCCACATTTTGGATGTATCGGACATCCGTCAGCCAGGGGTTTATACAATCGACGTGGATGGCAATACGGAAAAGTTCGAAGTGAAAAATGCGGCTCTTCATGGTTTGGCACAAGCATCCATAAAGGCTTTTTATCTTATGCGCTCGGGAATGGCAATCGAGAAGCAATACGCCGGACAGTTCGCAAGACCTTTGGGGCATCCTGACACACTGGTGCTTGTCCATCCGTCGGCAGCATCTTCCGGAAGGCCGGAGGGCACGGTCATCTCATCTCCACTTGGATGGTATGATGCCGGTGACTATAACAAATATATTGTCAATTCGGCTTTCACCATTGCGCAGATGTTGGCTGTCTATGAGCAAATACCACAGTATTTCGCAAGTCTTGACCTGAATATTCCTGAAAGTGGCAATGGGGTACCCGATTTGCTCGACGAGATAATGTACAACTTGAAATGGATGCTCACGATGCAGGACCCGACAGACGGAGGGGTGTACCACAAACTCACCACTCCCAATTTCGAGGGGTTTGTGGCTCCTACTGAATGTCACCAACCACGTTACGTGGTCATGAAGTCGGTGACTGCTTCCCTTGATTTCGCCGCCGTGATGGCTCAGGCTGCCAAGATATATGAAAATGGATATTCCTGCCCTTGCTTCCCCAAAAAGGCTATTGCCGCAGCCAAGGCTGCATATCAGTGGGCAAAGGAGCATCCCAATGCTTTTTATCGTCAGTCTGTGATGAATCAGAATTTCAAGCCTCAGGTATCCACTGGCGAATATGGGGATGGAAATGCTCGTGACGAATGGTTCTGGGCTGCCACCCAACTTTATCTTGCTACAGGGGAAAAGGCATATCTTGATGATGCAGTGCAGAATGCTCCTGAGCGTTTCATCACTCCTGTATGGGGACAGGTGTCGGGATTGGGTGTATATGCATGGCTCAATTCTTCCAAGTCTGACATGAGGGAAAAATGTCTTAAATGGCTGGCTGACTTCGCAGAAG
Organism: uncultured Prevotellaceae bacterium; assembly: GCA_900315745.1. Taxonomy (GTDB): domain Bacteria; phylum Bacteroidota; class Bacteroidia; order Bacteroidales; family Bacteroidaceae; genus Prevotella. The sequence goes on along the minus strand of ONAG01000002.1, from coordinate 120,461 downwards.
AGGCTACGGCAAAGGTGGAGACATCCAATTTCCAATCTCCATTTGGTGACGAGGCAAGGAATTTCGGGTGGGGCTGTCTCGCCGAGAGTTTTTGCGCTCCCGGCATTGCCTTGCTCTATGCAGACAAATATGTGGCTCCTGGGAAATATAGGGCTGACGCACTCCGTGCTGCTGACTATGTGCTCGGAAGAAATGCCTTGGGATATTGCTATGTCACGGGATTTGGCAAGAAAAGTCCGATGTCGCCACACCAGCGCATTTCTGCTTCCGACGGAATAGTGGCGCCCATGCCGGGCTTGCTTGTCGGTGGTCCCAATCCAGGACAGCAGGACAAGGCTTCCAATCTCAACTACCTTTCTGATGCTCCCGATGAGTCGTATCTCGATGATACGGCTTCGTATGCATCAAACGAGATTGCCATCAACTGGAATGCATGTCTCGTGGGACTGATGTGTTGGCTCGACGACTTGATGCGTTAGGTCGAGGGAGCCTTGGTCAATAAAAAACAAAGACTTTAATCTTGCGTTCACTGGCTTGTATGTTCAATTGCATTTGATCATGTCGCCAGTGAGCGTCTTTTTTGTGCCGTCTGAATAAGTAATGACAAGTTTGACAATCGACATGTTCAGTCCTTCTTCCTCCACTTTATAGGTGGTCTTGGGCCAGTTTAGTTCTCCTGATGTCATGTATGCTATGTCGCAGTCTGACTTGAGAATGCCTTTTTGCATTACATTGCTCTCGCTGTCAATCAAATTGAAGTGGATGTCCATGTGCTTGATGGTCTTCTCGTTCAGGTTCATGTATTGGCATTTGAAAGTGACCAAGGAGTCTTCAATCAACCACTCCCATGTGTCGATGAAACCATTGGGGGCGGCGGCATTGATGGCATCCAGATAATCATTGTATGCCAAACTGTTGAGCATGTCTATCATTTCCGTATCTAACATTTCTGCTTGACTCAGACTGTCATTGAATGCTCTGAAATGGTACTTGAAGCGTTTGTCCTCATTCATTTCCGGGGTGATGTCACATCTGTGGAGCTTCACAAACGACAATCCCAAATTGCCTTTCACCACCTCGCCATAGCATAGGGTGTCTGCATTCACCGACATGCATAGCATGGAGTCTTTTATTGCTATGGGATGGTCGCAAAAATGACACGGCATCTCATAATCATAGTCGAGGGGCATCCAGTTCCACTCATGTGTGGCTCCGTATTCTGCAATTTCTTCTGCTTCCTTGGCCTTGCGCAAGGAGTCCAGGCGCACTTGCTCTATGGAGTCGGCACGAACTTTGGCTATGGAGTCTTCCAAATGAGCCTTGCGACGGGCATTATAAAGGTTGAATTTTTCTTCGAGTTCGCTGTTTATTGACATCACGCGGAAGTCTATTTCACCATCTTTCAACTGTGGTATGCGCTTGTTGGACTTCACTATGTTGGCATACTCCTTGTTCAGTGTCACCACACAATTGCTGGTAGCTGTCTTCACATACAGGTCTTGGCTCTTCTTGTCGTATGCGTACGCAGATTCCACATGGTCGATGTTGTCAACGAGTACGTCGGTCACCTTGTGGTAATAGCCGTCGGAGCGTAGTTCATAACCTATGATGACTCTGCGCATGAACGAATTCTCATTGTTGTATTGTGCCGAAACCATTATGGTTTGTAGTATGAGGCAGAGCAGAAGTATGGCTTTTTTCATGGTTGTCCTTTCGCTTGTTTGAATTTATTCTGCAAATTTAGATAAATTCTCTGATTTACAAGCCAGTCGATACAAAGAATTTGATATTTCTTTATATTAATAAGGTTATGGCACATGTCATGGGTGCTCATTTGTAGAGCGATGTGTGTGTCTTCTTGTCTATCACGTTTGCTTTGGACTTATCTTCATCAACAACAAGCCGATGGCTATCCAGACGATTTCCCTCACTCGGCAGATGATGCCTACAAAAATGCCCAAGGCGGCGGAGAGGCCAAGGACGGCAGTGGATATTACAAAGCCTCCTTCTTGAACACCCAACTGCATGGGAAGAAAACCGATGAGGTTGGCAAGAAGGGTGGTGAACGACAATATCAGGATGGACTGGAAGAAGGTAAGGGTTAGCCCCCACATGTCACCGCCATTGTCAATACCAAAGAGAAGAAGGGTGAACATCACCTCAAGACTTTGCACGATGCGGGCAAGATACTCCAAGCTGAGACTGGTGTAGAACGAACGCTTGTCTTGGTTGTGGAGCGCCGCAATTTGATTGTCTATGTTGTGCAATGACTCGGTATGACGTTCTATGAATCGTGCACTCCATTTCTTCAAGCCGGGGATGTGCCCCAACCACCGCAATGTCTTAACTACAAGACCTTCGCGGTAGCCTTTCGAAAAAAGATAAAATGCTATAAGGCAAAAGACTATCGCCACGCAAAACAAAATGGATAATGTGGTCGTCATGGGGACATAACCGAAGATGGCGAGGCCTATGTATAGAAGTATCGACGTGAACCAAAACCAAAAATGGGCGAAAAAGTGCATCATCACATATAGGATGACCGACGAGGTGGCATGCTGAGTGCTGATGTCCTTGGATAGCTCTAAGATGCGATATGGCTCACCGCCAAGACCGCCGACAGGGGTGGCATAGTTTAGAGCGTAGCCCGTTATCGTGAGACTGTAGATGCGCGACAGGCTGACATGCTCATTGTCGTCGATGTCGCTCTTTATGATTACCCACCAGGCAAGGGCGTTGATGCCATAGATGATAATCCAAATGCCGAGAATGGGAATGAGCCAGTAGCCTGCATGGCAAAGGTGTTGCCATAACTCTATGAAACTGATGTCAAACGTCAGCATCATCACCACCACGGCGACAAGGCCGAGGCAGAAGAAAAAATCATTCAGACGTTGCTTGGTCCATTTCATCCTTCTGATTCCAGTTTGTCGGCTATTTTTTTGCTAAAACTTTCATGACGGTGGTTGACATACCATTTCAATAGAGTCATTGCTATGGCCTCCCAAAGGAAATGTACCACGGGGACGTCGAGAAGGCAGAACAGGAACAAGAAGAAGGAACGGAAATTGAAAGTGAGCATTCCGTTCCATTTCATCAATGAAAGGGAATTGCTGTGAAATTCTTCACGCACCGGCTTCGGGATGTTGGTAGAAGTGCCGTATCTGTTTCGCAACAAGGTGATTAGACGTTGGAATTGGGGCGTGACGCGTTCTTGCTTGCGTGTGTAGTCGATGTAGGACTTCTGGAAGGCACGCTCCACAAGGCTCGCATCCTTGGGCATCTGGTCGTAAATCTCTTGTTGGCGTGCGGAGTTGTCGAACTCGCTGCCTTTTTCGTCTTTCAGAAAGAACAGGTGCAACTGGATGTAGTAGTCTGCCAATCGCTGTTGGGCTCCTAATCCGCCTATTCCGGCATAAAGCCCTAAAAGAAAGACTATCGCGGTGGCAATAAGTGAGTTTTCGGGGGTGTTCTCTATCCCGAGCCATCCAAATTCAATGTCGTGGTGAAGGTAGAAACGATATACCAGCAGCACATAGATGGGGATGTACCAAGTGAAACCAGCTACGCCGTCGAGTATGCGGCCCATGCGGCTTTTCTTGCCCGTCATGCGTGCCAACTGCCCGTCTGTGCAGTCCAACAGGTCGGCTATGATGAGCAGAAGAATGCCTGTTATGTTACATAATAGACCGGTGGTTCCTTCGTAATAGAAGCAACCATGGACAAAGAACAAACTGGCTCCCGCTCCAACGAACATCGACAGGATGGTCACCGTGTTGGGGTGTATGTTGAAACGTGCAAAGAACAAGGCTAAATAATAGCAAATGGGGCGGATGAGATGATAGTCAAGCCAGTCTTCTGTTTCAACGGACTTCAACGTCTTGTAGAATTTTTCGTTCATGTCTGTATCGTTTTTACTTAATTGGATGAAAAGGAAATGCTGGCTGAAATGATTGAAAGAGCCGCTTCTTTTCACGTATTTTCACGAATGTGGTTGCAAAAGTACGACTTTTATGTCAATTAATTGTCTTTTGTGCCTGTGAAATGAATGGGAAACTTTATTAGAATTGTTTTTATTTGTCTTTTAAGACGTTAAAAATTGGTTTTTTGCTTATTTTTGCAAAAACTTTAAAACATCCTTATCATGAAAAGACGCTTGTTTTTCCTTTTTCTTGTATTCCTGACATGTGAGGCATTCTCTCCTTTAATGGCAATCACTCGGTCGCTCACTTATCATGGCTCTACACTTTCCACGGCAATAAACAGCAGGCAATTTGTAACTCAACACCTGTCGGATATCACATTGAATAATAATGTGGACTACACCATTACAGCTCTTGAGGGTACAACGGCGATGTCGGCAAACATCGACATCACTGATGGCAAATCGGCAGTGGTGTTTTCCAATATCCGACCAGACATCGTGATAAGCAATTGGTTGCGATATATAAAGATTGATGGCAGTGCTGCCGTGGATGGGAGAAACTGCAGGGTGGAGACATATCGCCATGGAACAATAGTCCTGCCTTATCAGTTGGCTTGCCACCCTCTTACTGTATATACCAAGACCGCTTTGGGGGGCGAGTCAAACAGCCAATATGAGGTGAATGTCTATTATGACCGATTGGGTGAATATGATAATGCAATCAACAGCTTCACTCTTAAAAGAGGATATATGGTGACCATGGCAAACCATGCTGATGGAACTGGTTACAGCCATTGCTTCATAGCCAATGATGGCGACATCACCGTAACACTCCCAAACGATATGAGAAATAGTGTCAGCTTCCTAAGGATTTTCAGATGGAAATGGCCCAGCAAAAAGGGGTATGCTGGCAAGGCATTGACACCTATGGGACTTATGAGGGTGACTTGGTACTACCAATGGAATGCGGAAAACTATCAAGAGGCTAATTACGATTATGTGCCGCAAAGACATCATGAGAATGGCAAGACTTATACTGGAAATGCGACATACGCATGGCCCTCATGGGAAGCCCTGAATGCGCAGTACTCACCCCATGTTCTTGGTGCTAACGAACCGGACAATACCAGTGGCAATGAGATGTACATGACGGTGCCCGACTTGATAAAGCATCATGCTGAGTACCTCAAAAGTGGCATGAGAATAGGCACTTTTGCGGCTTGCAATCCCAATACAGCATGGGTGAAGGCTTATGTGGATTCTTGCGAGGCAAGAAATTACAGGGTGGATTTCGTGGCTACACACTACTATATCGGAGGACAGACACCTGCGAATTGCATCAGTTCGCTCAAGTCGCTTTATGACGCCACGGGGTTGCCCGTGTGGTGTACAGAGTGGAACAATGGTGCCAACTGGACATCGGAGACACAGTTCTATACCGACTCTCTCAACGCATGGTATAGATGGGGTAGTGGAAACGACCAGGAAATGAACGGCATTTGGCTGCGTGATGTGTTGAAAAGGGCAGACCTTGCAGAAAATACGGGATGGCTCGAACGGTTGGCGGTATATAACAATGTGGAGCAGAAACGTTTTGTCAATTGGGAGACTGACGACCATTGGACTACTCCGGGAGGTGTCATCTACGGAAGTTACAATAGTGACTTCGCATATAAGAAATCTACTGATGTGTGGATGGACTGGAGAGACCAGGGCAACCCTTGCAATTTCGCTGCAGGATACACTGCTGATGGCAACGCCATCCGCATGGTGTGGAATGACCCCAACACCGACTGGACCAAGACGGTGTATGTGCAACAACGTACCAGCAGGTTGCGCTGGGAGACAAGAGCTACTTTGGGGGTGAGTGATGACGTGGGACGAGAAAAAGTGCTGTCAGTGGACTCATGCGTGGGCAACAATATTTTCCGCATCGCTTGCGTGGATGCCAATGGCAACTCACATTACAGCAATGTGGTGGACTTGTCTGAAAACGATGTGCCCAATGGATATATGAAAATCACTGCCTTGCCTGCCAATCACGAGGACTATTATTACACTATATGCAGCAAAGACAATCCATCCCTTTGCTGGACATTGGCAAATGCCAACCCCACAGATGACTATACAGCGCTTGTGGGAACGGACAAGGCGAGCTGGATGGGGGCAAGTGGTACGGTCACAGGCAATGGCATCGCCTTGGTGGAACTATACAATTCTTCCTCTGCTGGAACAAAAATGTCACAAATGGTTTCTGGATTGCCTAATGGCGTCTATAGGGCCATTCTTTATGCCACCTCACATAATGCACGTGGGGAAAATGGAGCCACGCTCAATGGTACGAGGGATGATGTGGCTTACGTCTTTGCAACGGCAGGCGGTCAGACGAAAAAGACTTATTTCACAGCCTCGGGAGTGACTCCAGGTTTCTTGAGCAACGAACCGCTCGAATGTGTCATAAGCGACATCAGGGTGACAAATGGGACGCTTACCCTCGGCCTGGGGCTTGACAAAGCCAATATCACCGGATGGCACTGCATCCAGATAAAGTCTCTTATAAGGACTGGCGACATCAGTGGCGTGCAGGCTGGCGAGTCGGCTTTCAAGGCTGTGCATTATGCCAATAGGGAGGAGTCTGGGACGCAACTTGGACAGGTGTGGCAGATAGAAGCCAACAACGCCGACAATGGCTATGCCTTGAGGTCGCCGGCATGTCATGACGATGTGTTGTGCAGCGCGACAAGTGCTCTGTTCCAGACGGATGGCAGAACTCACCTCGGTACCGCTTCCAGTTGCTACATGCCTGTATATGATGCCTCTAACGACTGTTGGAGATTGAAAAATGTAGCTCATGACACTTACTGTGGCGTGGGTGATACTCCATTGGATGATGCTGAGGTAAAAGGAAACATGTCTCAGGCAAATGCCGACAAATTGGTGATTTATGCCATGAGCAAGTTGGATTTCAACCAAAAATATATTGTGGAATTGGGGCACCATGATGCGAACTACACCTTTAATAATCCTAATTTGTCGTGGGGCACTGTGTCTGGAACACCACAGGGAAGCGGTAGGGTGGAATACCCTGCCTGCTGGACGTTCCAAAAGACTTTCGATGGGTGGAATGATGCTTTCACAGGAACGGATGCCTTGAGTGACGGTCATACTGGCACTTTCTTCAACGTGTGGGCTGGCAGCCTGACTTATGCTGAATTGTCGCAAGAGGTGAAAGCCCTGCCCAATGGAGTGTATAAATTGACTGCTGATTTCGCCACAACCAATGGATATCAACGTACGATGACCAAGACTGCTCTCTATGTCAATGCAGGAACAGGCAATATCTCCCGTTCTTACAATGTTGTGGGTAGGGGCGACAACGTGTTCGATAAATATGAGTGCTATGTCCTCGTCTCTGACAATAGAATGACCTTGGGCGCAAGAACTGACGGGACATGGTTCAAAGTGGCTGATTTCCACTTGGATTATGTGTGTCAGGAGGGCGATGCCACGGAGGATGTGTTGGGAATGCTCGATAATGGAAGGGCATTGCAATACCAGTGTTGGTTGATGGATAGGGGGTGGCTCGACCTATCTGCCTTCCCTGATTGCCGAAACTTGCAAATAGACCAGATTCCAGCCAATGCCATTGTAAAAATGGCTCCTGGTGCTACTGTGGATGAAGCCTATAACCCTGTCAACATTGTGAAGGATGGGCGATGCCAGCACTGGGTGGTTGCTGATGAGGAGCCTCTCGTGGTGGAAGAGGAGTTCGTGGCGGACAAGATGACGTATTACAGAAAGGATGCTCCTGGCAAATGGGGTGCCTTGTTCCTACCTGCTGATGTGAAAAGCTCTGATAAAGTGAAAATAGCAAAGGTAAACAAAGTGAACTCTCAAACAGTGCTATGCATCAATGCAGGGGCAAACGTGCCCAATACACCGGCTGTCATAAAGTTTGATGACAAGAACCTTGTATTCAACAACGTGAGCGTAGTGCCTACAGTGGAATACAACAGCCCAGAGTGGGGCGTGAATGGATGCTATCTTGCAGGTGGAATGGCAAAACCATTGAGATGGATTGTTGACGGCTCGGACAACTGGGATGACTTGGCGATACGTTTCATAGGTGACGTCAATAGGGACGGACAGGTTAGCGTGTCGGATGTGATGGCTACAGTGGATATAATCTTGGGAAATGATGATGATGAGCCATGGAGATATGACCATGAGGCTGCTGACTTCAACACTGATGGCACCATCTCCGTCTCGGATATCAGCAATCTTGCCCTATTCATCTTGGAAAGTGGATTCTGAAAACAAATGATATTTAGCATATACATGTTTATTGGTGGCTTGTTACATGTTGCCGCAAGTGGCATATTTGTCAATCTTTTGGCAAAACGTTTGCTCATTACGGCGATAATGCCTAACTTTGCAATTCATTAGCATCAAAAATCATCATTATGTCCAAACTTAAACTCACGATGGCAATGGCTGTATGCCTCATGGCTTCTGCCTTTTGCCATGCCCAAATCGTAAAGTCTAAAGATTATCGTACCCTTTCCTACAGCCGTCCCGCAACGTGCTGGCTCGAAGCTGTGCCTATCGGCAATTCACACCTCGGTGCAATGGTTTACGGTGATGCCAAAAAGGAAACCATTCAAATCAATGAAGAGACTTTCTGGTCTGGATCACCTCATAACAATGACAGCCAAGAGGCAAAACAGTATCTCGGACAGGTAAGGCAACTTATCTTCAATGACAAGGAGGAGGAAGCTGCAGATTTGATAAACAAGCATTTCATACCAGGACCTCATGGAATGAAATATCTCACCTTGGGTGATGTGACCATTGATTTCGACAACAAGGCAGACGTGTATAACTACCACAGAAACCTCAACCTCGACAATGCCACTTCATATGTGACTTACAAGAAAAAGGATGTCACCTTCTATCGCACTACCTTCGCATCAATGGACAAGAATGTCATAGTGGTGAGAATGACGGCCGACAAGAAAAACAGACTCTCGTTCACCGTGGGGCACAAATGTGAACTCAATACGAAATATTCTCTCGACAACCACTGTCTGATAGCTACCGTGGATGGCGTGGATCATGAAGGCATCAAGGCTGGACTGAAAGCGGAATGCAGAATAATGGTGGTGAGCGATGGCATCATGGAGGATGGCTTCAGGGACGTGCATGTGCAGAATGCCACCGAAGCCACACTGTATATCGTGGCGGCTACCAATTTTGTCAACTACCACGACATTTCGGGCAACCCAACGGAGAAAAACAAGAACACGTTGGCTTCTGTCCTTCCCGTCCCTTATGACAAGTTGCTGAAGAATCATATTGACAAATACCGTGAACAATATGCCAGGGTGTCGCTAAGTCTTGGCGATGCTTCCAGGGCATATGTTGATACCGACAAGAGAGTGGAGGATTTCAGTAGCTCCAATGACCTCGACCTCGTGGCTCTCATGTTCCAATATGGCAGGTACTTGCTGATATGCTCGTCGCAACCAGGTGGACAACCCGCCAATTTGCAGGGAATATGGAACAACAAGAAAAATGCTCCATGGGATAGCAAGTACACCATCAACATCAATACGGAAATGAACTATTGGCTGGCTGATGTGGGTAATATCTCTGAAACACAAATGCCTCTTTTCGACATGATTGGCGACCTGAGTGTCACAGGCACGAAAACAGCCAAGGACATGTATGGATGTAATGGATGGGTGGCGCACCACAATACTGACCTTTGGCGTATAGCAGGACCTGTGGATGGCGCGTCGTGGGGTATGTTCCCCAATGGCGGGGCATGGCTGGCTACCCACATCTGGCAGCATTACCTCTTCTCTGGCGATAAGGAATTCTTGAGAAAATGGTATCCTGTGATGAAGGGTACGGCAGATTTTTATCTCGACTATATGCAAAAACATCCCAAGTATGGGTATCTTGTCGTGGTGCCTTCAGTGTCGCCAGAACATGGTCCTAAAGGCAAGCGTACTCCTGTGACGGCTGGATGTACAATGGATAATCAAATTGCATTCGATGCCTTGTCGAATACTCTGTGTGCTGCGAAATTGCTTGGCGAGGACCAGGCTTATCAGGGTAGGTTGAAGACAGCCATCGACCAACTGCCTCCAATGCAGATTGGACAATACGGACAACTTCAAGAATGGTTGCAAGATGGTGATGACCCCAAAGACCAGCATCGCCACATCTCGCACTTGTATGGCTTGTATCCATCCAACCAAATCTCCCCATACAAACATCCTGACTTGTTCACGGCGGCTGGCAATACTCTGAACCAACGTGGCGACATGGCTACTGGATGGAGCCTTGGATGGAAAATCAATTTCTGGGCAAGGATGCTCGATGGTGACCATGCTTTCAAAATCATTTCCAACATGCTGCATTTGTTGCCTAATGAGGATGTGGCATTCAAATTCCCTGAGGGAAGAACATTCCCCAATCTCTTCGATGCACACCCTCCATTCCAAATTGATGGCAATTTCGGATGTGCTGCCGGCATAGCAGAGATGCTCATGCAAAGCCATGACGGTGCAGTGCATCTGTTGCCTGCCTTGCCTTCTTCATGGAAGAAAGGAAAGGTGGAAGGACTAAAGGCAAGGGGTGGATTTGTAGTAGGCATCTCTTGGGAAGAAGGAAAGATGACCAAGGCTGCCATCGAGTCAACTATTGGTGGTACGTTGCGTATCCGTTCTTATATTCCTCTCACAGGCAAGGGTCTTGTGGAGGCAAAGGGCGTGTGCGACAACCCATTGCTGCAATCTCCTGACATCAAGACTCCATTACGCTCAAGTTCCTTGAAGGATTTCAATACGCTGTCCATTCGCAAAGTCTATGAATATGACATCGTGACGAAACCAGGACAGGTTGTGAAGCTCGTACCTGCAAAATAACATAGGTGCTAAAAACAGTCGGGGGAATGGCAAGTTGTCATTCCCCCGACTGTTTTGCTTACTTGAATCGGTCAAAGAGTAAAAAATCCATAGAAATATACGACGGCAGCCCATCGTATGTTGCTCATGTTCTTGACATAGCCGATATTCCTGCCATCTTTGTATATGTCGCCATTGGTTCGGACTTCACCTATCCTTTTGCCATCTTCGATGATGTCTCCGTTAGAACGTACTTCACCTATTCGCTTGCCATTCTTGATGATGTCGCCATTGCTTCGTATCTCTCCCTGTCGCGTCCCACTAACAATTATGTCGCCATTGGAACGAAGCTCGCCAACATAACGGCCATTGATGTTAACATCTCCGTTTGTTTTCACATAGCCCACGTGCTTGCCGTTGTAATACAAGTCCATGTCATTTTGTGTGACATTGTTATAATGTGCGAATGAAATTGTTGCAATTATAGCCAACAATAATAATGCTGTTCCTTTTTTCATGATTGTGCTTGTTTGGTCAAGATAAGGTTCTTATTATGTTTTTCTCTTTTGTATAAGTAACGCATGGGGGGTGCAATTATTGTGTTTTGTCATAGACATGTTGAATTCGCTGTTCACAAGCAAGTTCCAAATTGGTTAATTCATGTTAATGTTCTAAAGTTTTAGAGAATTTACTTGCAAGTTCTAAGAATTTAGAATATCTTTGCGCTGAACTTCTAAAAGTTTAGAATATGAAAGACAAGAAACAACTCACCAAATCGGAGACCCAAGTGATGAAGGCCTTGTGGGAACTTCCCGGAGGACAGGGCTATTCATCAGAGATCATGGCTGGTCTGCCAGAACCCAAGCCTGCTCCCACAACTCTGCTCACTTTCCTGAAAATACTCAAGGACAAAGGGTTTGTGTCAAGTGTGAAAAAGGGCAAGTCGCATCTCTTCACTGCCATTGTAAAACGTGAGGACTACATGCGTCATTATATGGAAGATGTGAAAAACACGTTTTTCAGCGGTTCCCTGACATCACTCGTTTCTTTCTTTGCAAAAGAGGAGAATTTGAGTGACAAGGAGATAAGTGACATCATCGACATCATCAATCATCAAAAATCTTAGTCAAATGGTTAATGTTAGTTGGTGCCTCCACCCATTGGAGGGAATTGTACTGGCAGGCGTCATGTTTGCACTCTATTATTGGGTAATACGCCTGCGATGCCATGCACGAATGGCGCAAGCATTCATTTTTGTTGCTATATTGGCTGTGACTCTTTGCACTTTCACCACTTTGTCTGTAGTGGTTGAGACTGACAAGTCAACATACATCAACCATGCTGCCACACAGGTCACCCAACCGAATACATCTGAAATGGTCGTGACCGCAGACAATTCAGGGCAGCAGGATGTTGCAGCGTCTCAAGGTGCCTCTCGAAAGGAAATTCCTTTGTTGCAAAACGGTGAACTCTTGATATGGCTGTACGCAGTCGGTGTTGTGGCTGTGATGATAGGTTTTGTCGCGCAAATGCTATGGTACAGGCGCATGCGTAAGGATAGTACTCTCGAAACTGAGAATGGGGGAGTGGAAGTGTTCTCTTCACCTTGTGGCACACCCTTCTCGTTTTTCAACAGCGTGTTCTTGCCTTCAGGTCTCGACGGAGAAGTCAGGGAGTATGCCCTGATACATGAGAAATGCCACATCCGGCATCATCATTTTTTCAAATTGTGTTTTATGCTGTTGTTGGTTGCACTCAATTGGTTCAACCCTTTCGTGTGGATGTTTTTCAATGAAATGAAAATGCAGCAGGAACTGGAAGTCGATATGGATGTGATGGCTGAAGGAATCGACCGGCGCAATTATCAAATGAGCTTGTTGCAAGTCTGTGTGCAAAACAGCCGTTGGCTGATGGTGCAATCGGCATTCGGCTCCAAATCACTAAAACAAAGAATCATCTTTATGAACAAGAGTATCAAAAGAATTCCTAACTATGTCAGGTTTGCTGCATGCACGTTAGGATTGGCAATCTTTTTTGTCACAGCCATGGCAGTGCGGGCTCAAATATCGTTCACCATTACACACCACCCACTTGAGGGGTGCTGGACGATGGACTTCACTCGACCTGCCGACAGCAATGAGGAGCACTATCCACCATTCAAGCAATATGCATTCTACAACCACGACACTTTCTTCACACCACATTTTGTAGAACGTGACGGCATGAACTTCTATTTCGGTTTTTCGGGTGAAGAGGTGGTGATGCGTGGCGAGACGTTGGTGAATGCTCATGGTGAGGCGCTGGTATATCGTTTCGTTTCTGACAACACATTCCAATGCGACTGGAAAAAGTATTCCACCGACAACTCAGTGGCACAAGGTGAGGTCATAACAGACCAATGGTCAAGGGCAACGCCACCAGCTGAGATTATCAGGGCGTTCCAAATGGCTTGTGATGCCGACAAACATCTGCAGTGGCCATTAGATGGTGTCTGGCAGTTGGAACCGTCAGACAATGCAGGTCATACGAACTATTTTCTGTTGGCCAATGGCGACTTGATGATGTGCATTGATTACAACCCTGACCCAGACTCGACAATATACAGGTATTCTGGTGGCGGTATAAGCACGGAAATAACGGTGAACAACGATACGATAAAGGCAAAAATGTTGAAAGCCACCATCGTTATGAAAGGAAAAGACCATGCTGTAATGCATGTAGATGGAAGGGATGAAACATCCCGCTTGAACCGTATCTCAATGCCTTCACGCATCAAACGGATGCTTGCAACCACCAAGACAAACGTTAGGTAGCTTACCCTCTACGACATAAAAGAAACATGTAGTAAATATTCATAAAGGTTAATATCGTAAAAAGAAAACCTATATATAGGAAGGCCACATCTTGTCGTGAGACAGGGTGTGGCCGATACTTTTTTCTTCATGGAAGTTCATTTCCTCCCAATACGGTTGTCTTATCTTATGGTGGCACTTCTTCTTTGCTCCATTCCATCGCTCACTCGTTGGCCATTATCCTTTGATGACGGCTACGGGGAGCAGTCGTGTCTTTACCTTCACGAGGTCAGCCTCGTTGGCTATTACCGTCTCGATGTCCTTGTAGGCACCCGATGCCTCCTGCATGTCTTCCTGGCTGCGGATAGCATGGACTATGCCTTTGGCTTCGAGTTGTGCCACCTCTGCAGCCATATCCAATGTCTTGATGGCTGCAGTACGCGACAGCACACGACCAGCTCCGTGTGAGCATGAGCAGAATGAGTCGGGGTTGCCGAGCCCCTCCACGATGTAGGATGCTGTACCTTGCGAGCCGGGGATGATGCCGATGATACCCTTACGGGCGAGCGTGGCTCCCTTTCGGTGAACGATGACGTTCTTGCCGAAATGGTTCTCCCAAGCGGCGTAGTTGTGTGCTATGTTTATCATCGGCTCGAACTCGATGCCTGACAGTGTATCGGCAAGCACCTCCTCGATACGCTCCATCATCAGACGGCGGTTGCAGAGGGCGAAGTCGATGCAATACTGCATCTCTTTCCAGTACATGTCGAACTCCTTTGTCTTCACGGCAAGGAAGGGCAGATGGATATCGGGTGACACCACGGAGTGCCATCGAGCGTTTAGTGTGGTGGCAACCTTGTTGTAGTAGTCGCCAACTTGCTTGCCCAAATTACGTGAACCCGAGTGAATCATAATCCAGAGATTGTCGTCCTCATCTTTTTGCAGTTCGATGAAGTGGTTGCCACCGCCCAAAGTTCCCACTTCCTTAAGGATGGAGTTGATGCGGCGCTTTACCACCTCAAGGGTGTCGATGTCGTGACCTACAGGCAGGTATCTCTCATCTTGAGCCTCCTTGTGGTGGTCCATTCCTAATGGAATGCGCTTGCGGATGCTTCTCATGATTTGTTTGCGCATCACGTCAGTGGGTATGTCGCTCACCTTCCAGTTGGTCTTCACGGCGCACATGCCGCAGCCGATGTCCACACCGACGGCATTGGGTATCGCTGCATCCACGCATGCTAATACACCACCGATAGGCATTCCCATGCCAGCATGTACGTCGGGCATGATGGCAAGGTGATGGAAGAGGAAAGGCAGTGTGGTCAGGTTCTCAATCTGACGCAGAGCAGACTCCTCGATGTTGTCCGTCCAAATCTTCACAGGACGGTTGTTGATCATCTTGACTTGCATTGTCTTCTCGTTTTTAGTTGTAATACATCTTTAATAAATTTGGTGGTGCCTCGTAGCTCAACTTTCAAAACATGTTTGATCGTTTCCAAACTGCGGTGCAAAGCTACGAAGATACTACGCAATATTTTTGCGCAGAGGGGTGTAAAATTGAAAAAACAGCAAAAAAAAGTATTTTTGTAAGTTCTACGCAAATAGAATGCGTAGAAATTGTCTTTCTTTGCTCTTGAAATGAATTCAAAGGGAATTGAGATAAAATACGTACATAAATATGGATAAAACAGTATAGTTTTCCCCAATAACACTCAAATAGCGAGGCACGAATGAACAATAATGCATAAAAAAACATGCACCGAGTCTCACGACCTGGTGCATATCTATAACTTACTAAAAAAATTAACTCAAAGATGTCGACTCTCTCGAGGGGACTTTCATCTCACAAATGAGTGAGACTTTAGCGAAAATTATTATTGTCTTTGTCTAAATCGTCAATTTCTTGTTATGTTTTACAAGGGTATTTAGTACACTTGTAAAAATCTTCCGCAAAGTTACAAAATAAAATCCAAACCCGCAAATTTTGAATACTCGAATTTGTGAAAATTGAGATTATTTAACTATGTGCACGCAAACATTTTTTTGTTTTTTGCTTTGTTGGTGCCATTATGAACTGGTTTTGTTAATCTTCACTCTCACAAAGCTTTTTCCATTTGAAATAACCGAATATCGCTATAATGGAATACAGACAATAAAGACTGCCTTTGAAAGGTATGTCCTTGTAGAAATAGAGTATGAATGTTACAATGTCAACAACAATCCATATAAGCCATTGCTCAAGGTATTTGCGGGCAAGTGCCCAAATGCCAACAAAGGAAAGGGCTGTGGTGAATGAGTCTGCCATGGGAACGGTGGAATTGGTGAAAGTGGTAAGAAACCAATATAGCACTCCCCATGCAATCAATGTGATGAAAGACCAGGCGATCGCCAAGCGCAAGGGGAAGTGTGTGATAGCTCGCTCATTGCCACCGGTTTCATGGCATTCTTTTGGGCGTACCCAATGGATGAAGCCATATACGGTCATTGCGAGATAGTAGAACTCCATTCCACAGTCGGCATACAAGCCTTTCTGATAATACAGCACGATGCCAAGACTTTGCATCACAAAGCCTACTGCCCAAAGCCAGATGCTCGCACGATACTCGAGTATGATGTAGGCTAACCCAAGTATCGTGGTGAGCATGTCGAGCCAATGGGATTCTATGAATTCTATCATGATGTCAGAATCTAAGTGTAAGGTTGCCCATGGCTGTGAATCCTGACATGGGTATGAATCCTATCTGGTAATAGCGATTTTCGTTGGGATGGCCATAACTGTCGCAGATGGCTGAATACACCCATCCACTGCTGGCATAGCGGCGACTGAAAATGTTGTTGAGGTTCATGCCTATCGTCAATTCTTTTATTCCGAGAGCTTTGCTTACCTTGGAGGTGTGGCTGATGCTTAAGTTTGATGTGCTGTAGCATGGCAGCGAACGGGCATCATTTTCGGTGTTGTCAAGGTATTGTCTGCTCACATAGTTTGTGTGCCAGATGCCTTGCCATCCATTGATGTGGACAATGGCGAAACCATTAAGAATGGCGGAGGGAGAGAAGGCAAGGGTGGAGTTGTCGTAATGAATGGTGCGCTCCCCGTTGTCCCAGTCTTCCACCACTTCGTCAAAGTCCTTGATCTTGTTCTTGCTAAGTGCGGCATTGCCTTCTATTGTCAGCCAAGGGGTGACGTCCCATCCTGCTGTCAATTCAATACCTGCCCGGTAGGAGTCTTTTATGTTGGTGGTGAGCTGTTCGCCTATGTCGCTAACCGCACCTGTATGGACAAATTGGTCGGTGTATTTCATGTAGTAGAGGTTTACACCGGCGCGCAGTGTCTTGCTGCTGTAGTTGTAGCCAAGTTCAAAATCCAGCAGTTTTTCTGCTCTTGGAGCAGGATAGCTGCCATTGTCGGTGAAATTGTTGCGCTCGGGTTCTCGATTGCTGCTTGCCACAGAGGCGTATGCATGATGATTGGCGTTCGTGTAACTAATGCCACCTTTCAGGTTTATGAAGTCGTATTTCTTGTCAATGTCTATTCTTTGGTTCGTGTAGGTGCCGTCGTCATTGGAATAGAACTTGTCGTTGATGCCGTCGGTGTTGTAATTCACATGTCTGTATTGCACGTCGCCAAAAATGGAAAGGTTTTTCAATATCTTGTATGAACCTTTCAGATATCCACTGTAGTCGCCTTTGTCGGCGTCTGAGTCATAGTATTGGTACTTGCCGTTTGCAAGCAATTTCTGACTCAATTCCTTGTTTGATATGTAGGTGATGTATCCAAAATGGTTGCCTTTGAATTGCTGCAAGTTGATTCCACTTATGACATCCCAATGGTCGTCCTTGTAACTCGCATTCCATACAACGCCGTATGTGTCTTGTTTCAACCCTTTCTTGCGAATGAAGTCGGTGCGTTTAACGGTGCTTCCGTCTGAGGAGGTGAAGTTTTGAATGCCAAATTTGCTCAATTTGTTGTTGGGGCGCAGTTCATTGTAATAACCATAGCCATGGGTGTAGTGTAGTGATGCGCTGGTTCTCACTTTGGAGGATATGTGCCAGGTGGCGGAAAGGATGTTGTGGTTTTGCCAGAAATTGTCGGTGGCTTGTCGCCACAGGCTTCCATCAGCCATGGTGTATCGATGTGTGGTGTAGTTCTGGCTTGCATCTTTTGCAAATTGGCCAGAAGCATCATAATTCAGGGTTTCATATAGAGTGTTGTATTTGCCAAGGCCTCTTTCGTAGAGGTCTTTATAGGTGCGAATGCCTGTGTGTTCACCGTATGTTCCATCCATCAACGAAAGGTCGTTGTCGCCTGCTGTCACTCCGTTCCATGCCTGACCGGTTTTCTCGAAATTTCCTATGTTCTTGTAGGATAGCATGAAATTTCCATTCAGGTAATTCACGTTGCCATTGTAACTGCCAGAGCGTCCTTGTGTGCCGTGGATGAAACCGTCGGTGTTGGTCTCGTGATAAGCTCCGCTTATTTCAAGATGGTCATGCATGAGTCCGGTGGTGAACGAACCACCCACGTTGAAGGTGTTGTATGAACCGTATGAGGCGGACAACTCTCCAGAAGGCTCCGTGGCGGCGGCTTTAGTCACCAACGAGATGTTTCCACCAAAGGCTCCATCGCCATTGGTCGATGAACCCACTCCGCGCTGTATTTGGACACTTCCCAATAACGAGGCATAGCTGTTCATGTTCGCCCAAAATACGCATTGGTCCTCAGGCGAATTGAGGGGAACTCCGTCAATGGTTACATTGATGCGGGAATCGCCTGCTCCGCGAATTCGCATGTAAGTGGTGCCCGTTCCAAGTCCGTTCTCGCTCCATGCAAGTATGCCAGGGGTGCGGGAGAAGAGAAATGGCAATTCTTGGCCTGTAGTAGAGAATGACTGCAATTCGGCCTTTTTGATGTTGGTGATGGCGTATGGAGCATCTCTCTGTGCGCGAACGCCTTGCACCACAACGTCTTGCAACTCCTCTAAGCGTAAAGAGTCGGTTGTCTGGCTTGTCATGCTTGCACATAATGGCAAGGTCACACATGCCAATAAAATTCTTTTCATTTTCCTTATTTTAAAATAATATAATAAGGGGGTAGGGAAGCACTGATTCCTACGCCGGCATTATCCGGATCAGGTATGAGGGTGTGATCTCAGCCCGCCAAATGGAGGGCACCCCTTAACTTGCGCTTTGCAAATCGAGTGCAAAGATAATACTTTTTTCAAGAACTGCAAAATGTTATCCCCTTTTTGATAAAGCTCGGCATCTATAGTTTCTCTATCTCTATCTCTTTCTATAGCCTCTATAGCTTCTATCTCTTCTATTGTTTCTATCCCTTTCTATAGCCTCTATAGCTTCTATCTCCTCCCTCTGGCAACTAAAATGATACACAAAGAATAGTTTTTGTAGCAATTAGGAAAATGGTTGCAAGATATTATTGGTACTTTTGCAAATTATCACACAATTATTAAAATATCATTGATTAAATGTTGCGAAAACTACTTTCATTCATCTTCCTTTGCAGCCTGTCGTCGATGGCTCATGCAGAGGCTGACCCCAACTTTTACGTTTACCTTTGTTTCGGACAGTCCAACATGGAAGGCAATGCCCAATGGGAAAATATCGACAACCAGTATGTCGATTCTCGCTTCCAAATGTTGGCTACAACCAATTTTTCCAGCCCCAAGCGCACCATGGGGCAGTGGTACACCGCCCTCTGCCCAATTGTCAGTCCGGTGGGCAAACTTGGCATGTCCGACTATTTCGGGCGCTCCATGGTGGCGGCGCTGCCTGCCAATGTGAAAGTCGGCGTGGTGGCAGTGGCCATGGGTGGCAGTCCAATAGAGATGTTCGACAAGGACAAGTACAAGCAGAAGATGGATGCCAACCCCAATGAGTGGTGGGCACAGATTGCCAGAAACTATTATGGCGGCAATCCCTACCAGCGACTCATCGACATGGGCAAGAAAGCTCAGGAGGTCGGTGTCATCAAGGGAATACTTCTCCACCAGGGATGCTCCAACAATGGTGATCCCAACTGGCCAAATATGGTGAAGAAGATTTACAATGACATGCTCAACGACTTGGGACTCAATGCCCAGGATGTTCCACTGTTCGCAGGGGAGACCCTCCGCCAGGACCAGGGTGGCTCATGCTATGCTCACAACACGGTAGTTAACAGGCTGCCTAATGTGATACCAACAGCACACGTCGTGCACTCCAACGGCTGTCCGGGCAATGGACAGGACCCATGGCACTTCAATGCTGCAGGATACCGCACCATGGGCAAGAGATATGCCATTGAAGCCCTGAAGGTGATGGGGATGGAGCCGAAGGCAAATTCCGAATATACCTTGCCCAACAACCTGAAGGTTTTTTACACTCTCACCCAACTCGAAAACTCTGATATTGTGATGAAAGTCGGAGGTAGCAATACCTTGACTTTGTGGGGAAAGTTCTCTGATGGGCATCGTGAGGACCTGACCAACGAAGCGGTATTTACCAGCGACGATTTCACCATTACCAATGGTGTGGTCAAGGCTACGGAAGAGAAGCAAGGTGTTGTCACCGCCTCCTATACGGATTTCACTGGTGTGACACACACAGTTAACATCAACGTGATTGTCTCCAACCATGGCACTCCTTACAAAGGTGTCAAGGACGTGCCGGGCACCATACAGGTTGAAGATTTCGACCAGGGTGGAGAGGGACTCACCTATCACGATTCAGACAGCCAGAAAGAGGGTGATGGCGCCTCTTACCGCTCGGATGGTGCAGGGGTGGACATCGTAAAGGGCAATGGCGGATATGCTCTCGGTTATACCGCTGTAGGAGAATGGCTTGAATACACCATCAACGTGACAAAGGCGGGTGAATACACCTATGAGGCTTATGTCTCTTCTGGCGTGACAGGTTCTGGCTTCTCTCTTGGCTTGCTCAAGGAGAATGGACAGGTGGAAACGCTTTGCAGGGTCAGCGTGCCCAAGACTGGTGACAACAACTGGGACACTTACAAGGTGGTCAGCGGGAAGTTCTCCAAACCTTTGCAGGAGGGTCAGCAGATTTTGCACCTCCAAATCACCGGGGCAAGTTGCAACATCGACAAGGTGGTGCTGAAATGCAATTCGGAGGATGGAATAAATGACGTGTTGATACCTTCAGCACTGTCAGGCAACCTCTATAATCTTTCTGGACAAAAGGTGGACGCCAGTTACAAGGGTGTCGTCATCAATAATGGAATGAAATTCATAATCAAGTAAAATCCATAAAATTCTGAAGAACATGAGAAAATATTTGCTTTCAGCATTGATGCTGTGTGCCACGGCTATAATGATGGCACAGCCGCAAGGTGGCTTCGGCGGCTTCGGGGGCTTTCAAAGGGAAGTGAACCTTGAGACCTCGCAGAAATGGGAGGATGTCAACTATGCTGGAGATGACCAGGCTTATCACACCTGCGACATCTATTTGCCCAAAGTGGAGAAAGCATCTTATCCTGTGGTAATACACATTTATGGCAGTGCATGGTTCAGCAACAACAGCAAGAAAATGGCAGACATAGGCACCATCGTCAAGGCTTTGCTCGATGCAGGTTATGCCGTGGTGTGCCCCAACCACCGTTCCAGCATGGATGCGGAGTGGCCGGCTCAACTTCATGACATCAAGGCTGTAGTGCGTTTCGTACGTGGAGAGGCAAATAAATACAAGTTTGACACTTCCTTCATTGCCACCAGTGGATTCTCTTCAGGGGGCCACCTCTCTTCAGTCACCGCCACTACCAGTGGACAGAAGACGGCTACAGTGGGCACCGTCAACATCGACTTGGAAGGACAGCTCGGCAACTACACCCGTGAGAGCAGCGCCGTCAATGCCGCTTGCGATTGGTCGGGACCCATCGACCTCACAAACATGGACTGTGGCGACCACATGCAGATGGGTGCAGACAGTCCTGAGGACAAGTTGCTCAATTCCAAACTGTCGCAAAACCCTGACAAATACCGCAGCCTTAGCGCAACCACTTATGTAGATAAGAATGACCCGCCAATCATCATCTTCCATGGAGAGAAGGACAACGTGGTGCCTTGCTGCCAAGGTAAGGAGTTCTTCGAGGCTCTGACAACAGCAGGGGTGAAGACCGAGGCAACATTTGTGCCGGAGGGTGGACATGGCATGGGCATGTACTCTGAAGAGAACCTTCAAAAAATGGTCAATTTCCTCAATGCGGCAAGAGGACCAAAGTCGCGTATCGTGGAAGATGGCGGCACAGGACCTTACAAGGCAATCATGAAAGAGGAAGCTTCCCTGAGCGAGCATACGGTGTTCGTACCGCAGGATCTTTCGGCTTTCAGTGCGAAAAAGCAACTGCCGGTGCTTGTGTGGGGCAATGGTGCTTGCACCAACTCTCCTTGGGAGCACTACAAATTCCTCAACGAGATTGCTTCTTATGGATATATCGTCGTTGCCACGGGATTCATCCCAATGGACGAGAAGCCTTTCAGAGGTCCCATGTCAAGGACGGAGCAGCAGATAGAGTCCATAGATTGGGTAATAGCGCAGAATGCGGATCCCAATTCTCCTTATTATCAGAAAATAGATGTGAAGAATATCTGTGTGGCTGGCATGTCATGTGGTGGATTGCAGACCCTCTTCAACTGCGCCGACCAACGCATCAAAACCCTCATGATTTGCAACAGCGGACTCTTCAACCAAGAGAATGCGGGTAGTGCCGTGGGAGGCATGCCAATGCCGCCGAAGTCGAAACTCAACGAAATCCACTCTTCCATCATCTACATTCTCGGTGGGGAGAAGGACATCGCCTATGGGAACGGTATGGACGACTTCCATCGCATCAGCCATGTGCCGGCATTTGCAGCCAACTTCCCTGTGGGGCATGGCGGAACTTACCGCGAGGCACACGGTGGCGAGTTCTCTGTGGTTGCCCTGGCTTGGCTCAACTGGCAACTGAAAGGTGACAAGAACGCTGCCAAGATGTTTCAGGGGAAGGCTTGCGAATTGTCCAAGAGAAAAGACTGGACTGTAGAGAAGAATGCCTTGATTGACATGATGAAATAATTCTATCTCAACAAGTTAAAAAGACATTTCTGCATAGAAACGGCCTGAAAGGTCAATGAACCATATTCAAAACAATATGTTTGTTGACTTTTCAGGCCGTAGCTTGTCCA
The DNA here is from genome assembly GCA_900315745.1 of uncultured Prevotellaceae bacterium. Lineage (GTDB taxonomy): Bacteria > Bacteroidota > Bacteroidia > Bacteroidales > Bacteroidaceae > Prevotella. Next base: position 97,654 of record ONAG01000002.1, on the reverse strand, counting down.
ACCGGACAGCATGAGGGATTATCCCATGATTACTATTACTTCATGGCTGCCTGGGGTGTATGGTATGACATTGCCCTCAATTGGTGCACCATCCACTTCCACGCTTTCCACTCCGCGGTTGATGCCTTTTGGATTGCGGATGCGGATGCGGTATTCTGCATCGCGGAACTTGCGTTTCACTGAATAGTCCAAGGCTGTGACAGGCACGCAAGGGTCGATGAGCAGGCCGTCATAGTCGGGCTTGATGCCGAGGATGTACTGGCTCACAGTGAGCCACATCCATGCCGCTGTGCCAGTAAGCCAGCTGTTCTTGCCCTCACCAGGACGGGCGGCATCCTTGCCTGCCACCATCTGGCAATTCACGTATGGCTCTACCTTGTGGAGGGTGCTGTATTTTTCTTCCACATAGCTCGGCAATATCTTGCGGTAGTGACTCCATGCGTCATCGCCACGACCTGCCAATGTCTCGCCGATTATCACCCATGGGTTGTTGTGGCAGAAGATGCCTGCATTCTCCTTGTAGCCCTCTGGGTAGCTGCTTATCTCTCCGTATTCGTATATGTATTTTGTGAATGCGGGATTGTTGAGCACTATGCCGTGTTCGCATTCCAAGTATTTCTTCACTGAATCGAGTGACTGTGATACCATGCCTTCGTCTGCACCAATACCAGCCATAGTACACCATCCCTGACTCTCAATGAATATCTTGGCTTCTTCATTCTCTTTGGAACCTATCTTCCTGCCGTAATAGTCGTAGGCGCGGAGATACCATTCTCCATCCCAACCGTCGCGTTTCACGGCGTCTTCCATTTCTTTTACATGCTTCTCTGCTCGGATGGCTTCTTCTTCTTTGCCTATCCTGCGGCAGAGGGCGGCATACTCTTTGCCTGTCACTACGAAGAGTCCGGCTATCATCAGACTTTCTGCCTTCGAACCTTCGGTCTTGTTTTCAGTGGTTTGGAATGATTCGTTTGGATCCCATGAAAAACAATTCAAGTTGAGGCAGTCGTTCCAGTCGGCGCGTCCGATAAGTGGCAATTTGTGGGGACCGAGATTGTTTACCACATGGTCGAATGACACACGCAGGTGTTCCATGAGTGGAACTTCCGAACCAGGTTGGTTGTCGAAAGGTACTGGCTCGTCAAGGATGGTGAAGTCGCCTGTCTCCTTAATGTAAGCCACAGTACCGAAGATGAGCCAGCAGGGGTCGTCGTTGAAGCCGCCGCCAATATCATTGTTGCCTCGTTTCGTCAATGGCTGGTATTGATGATAGCATCCTCCGTCGGGGAATTGGGTGGAGGCGATGTCGATGATGCGCTGGCGAGCCCGTTCTGGAATCTGGTGTACGAATCCTACAAGGTCTTGGTTTGAGTCGCGGAAGCCCATGCCTCTGCCTATGCCGCTCTCAAAGAATGATGCCGAGCGCGACATGTTGAAGGTCACCATGCATTGATATTGGTTCCAGATGTTCACCATGCGGTCGAGCTTGTCGTTGCCGGTGTCGGCTACGAAGATGTCAAGCAAACTGTCCCAATACTCATGGAGCTGTTCAAATGCGGCATCCACTTTCTCCGTGGTGTCGTATTGCGCAATGGCTGCCTTTGCCTTTGCCTTGTTGATGACTTGTGGGGCAACGAACTTCTCTTCCTGTTCGTTTTCCACATATCCCAAAACAAAGATGAAGTCACGGCTCTCGCCTGGTTGGAGTTCCACTTCTATATAATGTGAGGCTATGGGGCTCCAGCCATGGGCGTGGCTGTTGCGTGGCTTTCCTTCCATTACTGCATCGGGAGCTTCGAAGCCATTGTAGAGACCTACGAAGGTTTCACGGTCGGTGTCATAGCCATCGATGGGTGTGTTGACACTGTAGAAGGCATAGTGGTTGCGGCGCTCTCGGTATTCTGTCTTGTGATAGATTACGGAACCTTCTATTTCCACTTCACCAGTGGAGAAATTGCGCTGGAAGTTTTCCATGTCTGTGGCGGCATTCCAAAGGCACCATTCCTCGAATGAGAATAGTTTTAGCTTGCGTGGCTCACTGGTGGTGTTGCTTAGTGTCAACTTTTGCACTTCACACCAGCTCTTCAGTGGAACGAAGAACAGCACACTGGCTTCTATGCCTTCTTTCCTCGATGTGATGCGGGTGTAGCTCATGCCATGACGGCACTCGTAGAAATCGAGTGGGGTCTTGCATGGTTTCCAACCGGGATTCCACACCGTGTCGCCATCCTTGATGTAGAAATATCTGCCTCCGTTGTCCATTGGCACATTGTTGTAGCGATAGCGCGTTAGGCGGCGGAACTTGGCATCCTTGTAAAATGAATAGCCACCGGCAGTGTTGCTGATGAGAGAAAAGAAGTCTTCGTTGCCCAGGTAATTGATCCAAGGCCACGGGGTCTGTGGGTCGGTGATGACGTATTCCCTGTTCGCATCATCGAAATGTCCGTATTTCTTGTTGGTCATGATATTGTTGGTTTGTAATTAGGTTTTTTATCGCTTGGCTCTGACTTACAATAATGACGGCATTGCAGTTGCATGCCCTTTTATGTTGTCGGATTGCAAATGTAAGTATTTCTTTTCTAAACTTCAAAAAATCGTCGCCTAAAATTTGGCATTCAACCTATTTATTGCTATTTTTGCAATAATTATTCGTCAACATAAAAATCTTTTAACTATGAACACATTCGAAATGAATGCCAATCCCATTGTGGCATTTCTTCAGAAACCATCTGATGATTTCACAAAAGACGACATCATCCGTTACATCGAGACCAATCAAATCAAGATGGTGAATTTCATGTATCCTGGAGGGGATGGCAAACTGAAGACTTTGAATTTCGTAATCAATGACAAGGATTATTTGGAAACAGTGCTTTCTTGTGGCGAAAGGGTGGATGGCAGCAGCCTGTTCTCCTTTGTGAAGGCTGGCAGTAGCGACCTGTATGTGCTGCCTCGCTTTTCCACGGCTTTTGTTGACCCTTTTGCTGAAATTCCTACATTAGCAATGCTCTGCTCCTTCTTCGACAAGGACGGACAATTGCTTGAAAGCGCTCCTGAGCATACTTTGGCTAAGGCTTGTTCTGCTTTCAAAAAGGCAACTGGCATGGAGTTTCAGGCTATGGGTGAGTTGGAGTATTACGTGATTTTCGACGATGACAGTCGTTTTCCGGCTGTCGATCAGCATGGCTATCATGAATCGGCTCCTTACGCCAAGGCTAATGAGTTCAGGGCAAAATGCATGCTTTATGTGGCGCAGACAGGTGGACAAATCAAGTATGGCCACTCAGAGGTGGGCAATTTCGTGCTGAATGGAAAGGTCTATGAGCAGAATGAAATAGAATTCTTGCCCGTGAATGCGGAGAAGGCTGCCGACCAGCTGATGCTTGCCAAATGGGTGATAAGAAACTTGGCTTACCAAATGGGAATGAATGTCACGTTCGCACCTAAGATTACCACAGGAAAGGCGGGCTCGGGACTTCATATCCACATGCGCATCATGAAGGATGGACACAACATGATGCTTGACAATGGTGCGCTGAGCGACTATGCAAGACGAATGATTGCGGGGATGATGATGCTCGCACCAAGCATAACTGCTTTCGGAAACAAGAACCCGATGTCTTATTTCAGGCTTGTGCCTCATCAGGAGGCTCCAACCAATGTCTGCTGGGGTGACAGAAACCGTTCGGTGCTTGTCAGGGTGCCTTTAGGATGGACTACCAATGTTGACATGTGCAGCATAGCAAATCCCAAGGAAAAACCTTCCATGTCGGACACATCAAAGAAGCAAACCGTGGAAATGAGGTCGCCCGATGGGTCGGCGGACATCTATCAGTTGCTTGCGGGTCTTTGTGTGGCTTGCAGGGTGGGATTCGAAATGAAGGATGCTCTTGAACTGGCTGAACGTACATACGTCAATGTAAACATACACGACAAGGCAAATGAGAGCAGACTGGCAGAACTGGATTGTTTGCCTGACTGTTGTGAGGCTTCGGCTGAATGCTTGCAGGCTCAACGTGAATATTATGAGGCTGAGGGCGTGTTCAGCAAGTCAATGATCGATAGCATCATCACTCATTTGCAGTCTTTCAATGACAGAAACTTAAGGCAGACAGTGGAAAAATACCCAGAGGAAGTTCAAAAGTTGGTTGATACTTATTTCCATTGCGGATAAGGTGATGCATGACTTCTTTGCAAGGAGTTTTCACGCTTAGCAGGTGATGGATTGTTAAAATCTAATAATGTTGTCTTGTTGTGGGATTTTTTTCTTACATTTGCATGCTATTCATTATCTTAAAATACTTCAAATGAAAAAATCACTGCTTTTCTGCCTGTTGCTGTTGACAAGTGCACTGCAGGCACAGACTGCAAAAACATTCAAGATCAATCTTGCCGATGAGGCGCACATGGTGGCTTTCCTTCCAGAAAATCCTTCTGGAAAGGCTATTGTCGGTATTCCAGGAGGTGGTTATTCTGTTCTGTCCAACACTCATGAAGGCACACAGTGGGCGGAATGGCTCAACAAACAAGGAATCGCATATTTCGTGGTGAACTATCGTCTGCCCAACGGAGACAGGACTCGTCCTATCAGCGATGTTGAAAATACTTTCCGAATCGTACGCGATTCTGCCGCAAATTGGAAAATCAATCCTCATGATGTGGGAATAATGGGCTTCTCGGCTGGTGGACATCTAGCTTCTGTCATATCAACTCTTTCTGATTTTGATGTCCGACCTGATTTCACCATCCTCTTCTATCCTGTAATATCAATGGACAAGCGTGTGTCACATCTCTATTCATGCTTGAATTTCCTTGGCAAGGAAGGTTCGGACGACCCGGAATTGGTGAAAAAATACTCCACCCAAAACGCAGTGAAACGACATCTGACACCGCCAGCAATCATCCTGATGGCAAGCGATGACAGATTGGTTCCACCTGTCACCAATGGCGTGGCTTATTATTCTGCCATGAGAAATGCCGGGAATGAATGTGCCATGTTCATTTATCCCACCGGAGACCATGGTTGGGGTGTAGGCCCTTGGTTCAAATACCACAACCAGATGCTGGAGGACCTTGGAAACTGGCTGAATGCCCGCCAGACACCCAAGCAGGATGCCATACGTGTGGCTTGCATCGGCAATAGCATTACCGACGGTCATGGCATTGACATGGCTTCACAACATGGATATCCGGCACTCTTGCAACGCATGTTGGGGAATGATTACTGGGTGAAAAACTTTGGGGTTAGCGGCCGTACATTGCTCGACAAGGGAGACTTCCCTTACACCAATGAAGTGGCATGGCAGGATGCACAGGCTTTCAAGCCTGATATTGTAATACTCAAACTTGGCACCAACGATTCCAAACCTCAGAATTGGCAATATGGAGAGTCGTTCAAGCAGGATTTGAAGAACTTGATAACCAAATTATGCCCCAGCCTGAATGTTCCGACAAAGAAAAAGGGCAAGAAGAACAAGATGCCGATGGACGTCACGCCAAAGATTTATCTTTGCACGCCTCTTCCTGCCTTCAAGTCTTCATGGGATATCAACGAATCAATAATAGCAAACAATATCATTCCCATACAACTTGAAGTGGCTAAAGAGTATGGGTTGAATGTCATCGACCTGCACACGCTTTTCGCCGATAGTAGTGATTTGCTATTCCCCGATGGCATACATCCTAATGAAAAAGGTGTGAGAAAAATGGCTGAAATCATCTCCAATGCTCTCAAGGGAAAAACAGAATGATTTCCTTATCCTAATAAAAAACGCTTGTCTGGCCATATTTGCAGACAAGCGTTTTTTTTCATTTACAATCTTATTTCTTCTTCTCTATGTATATTCGAGCATCTACGGCTGTCACTCCGTTTTCGTCTGCGAGAAGAGGGTTGATATCCATCTCCTTTATCTCCGTGGCAAAGCGGAGAAGGGTGGATAGCCGTACTATCACCTCTGCAAATTTCGCTTCATTGATTCCTGCCTGACCGCGTGTGCCCTGGATTATCTTGTAGCCACGCAGGGAATGTATCATAGAGTAGGCTTCTCCATAAGAGAGTGGGGCAAGACCGCTGCGGACATCCTTCAGGACCTCCACAAAAATGCCGCCAAGACCACATAGCACTATATGGCCGAAACGTGGCTCGTACTTTGCTCCGATGAACAACTCTGTTCCCTTTAGCATCTTCTGAACCATGACAGATGTGGCTCCTTCGATGTTCATCATCCTTTCGTATTCCAAACGAAGATGTTTGGCACTCTTGATGTCGAGGGCTACACCGCCTACATCGCTCTTGTGTACCGGTCCTACTACCTTGGCAACAACAGGATAGCCTATCTTGTCGGCAAAGGCGACAAGGTCGTCACATGAGGAACTGACCATCTCGGGCACCATTGGTATTTGGGCACATTTCAACAGGTCGTGGACAAGTGTAGGAGATATGTAACCGCTTTCCGGTATGCTGGAAATGATGTCGCGGATGCGAGGAACATCCACTCCGAATAGCTCTATCTCTGGCGGGGCGGGTGGGGGAGTGCGCATCACTTGGGTGAGTGCGGTTGCCAACGTCACCTCATCGCTGAAATTGACATGTCCTTTCTTCAAAAACTCTTCCACCTCGGGACCGGCGGTATGTAGGCTCGGCAAGATGGGGAATACGGGCTTCTTGCATTCCTGTATCTTTTTGTGTAGGACATCGTATGTCTCGTAGAGCTGAACAAGTCCTGGCGTGCCGAAAATCACCATTATGGCGTCAATGTTGTCAAAGCGGTTTTCACAATAGTCGATGGCTGTACCCAAATTCTCAGGAGTACCTGTGGCAAGGATGTCTATGGGGTTGGATACGGATGCACCGGGGAAAAGCTTCGACTTTAGCTCTTCGCCTATTTGGGGGTCGATGGTTGGAACGCATAGGCCTCCTTTCGACAGAGCGTCGGTGAGCATCACACCAGGACCACCTGCATGGGTGACTATGGCGAAATTCTTGCCTTTGATGGGAGGAAGAGTGAAAATGCAACCTACAGTTGTGAGCTCTTCGCGTGAGAAACAGCGCACTATGCCCGCCTTGCGGAACAAGGCTTCTACCGCGGAGTCGCTACTTGCTATTGCTCCTGTATGTGAAGATGCCGCGCGGCTGCCACTCTCCGAACTGCCTGCCTTGATGGCGGCTATTCTACATCCCTTGCGAATGAGAGAACCTGCATGGAACAACAACTTGTCGGGGTTGGATATGTTCTCGATGTAGAGCAATTTCACTTTTGAGTCTTTTTCTGCATTGAAATTCTCATCCATGTATTGCAATACATCTTCTATGCCTATTTGCTTGCCGTTTCCTATGCTCCAAACGGAATTGAACTGCAAGCCTTTGATGACCGCTGACTCAAGAATGAAAACTGCAGTGGCTCCCGAACCGGAGATGAAGTCCACACCCTGAGGGTTGAGATGGGGAATGGGCTTCGTAAAAACGCTGTGATGCCATGAGTTGAGCAGACCTATGCAGTTGGGTCCTATTAGTGCTGCCCCATATCGTTCGCAGGTGTCAAGGATTTCCTTCTCCAAAACTGCTCCTTCGGGAGTCTCCTCTCCAAATCCGGCTGAAATGATGATGAAGGCTTTCACTGATTTTTCTGAAGCCAACAGCTTCACCGTGGCGGGACACATCTTGGCTGGTATTACGATGATTGCCAAGTCGGTGGGGGGGATTTCCTTGGCATCGTGGAATACCTTGATGCCTTGCACCTCGTCTTCCTTGGGATTGACAATGCGAAGGACTCCTTGATAACCTCCGTTGATGATGTTGCGAACAACAGCACCGCCAGGCTTGTGGATGTTGTTGGAACCTCCTATCACGACGATGCTCTCGGGATGTAATAATTGTCGGTTGATCATGTCTTGTGCTTCTCTGTATTTGGTTTGTTAATGGTTAGCTAAGTATAGTGGCGACTATTTTCCGACTGCCTCCATAGTTGCGAAACTCGCAAAGGTAAATGCCTTGCCACGTTCCCAAGTTAAGGCGCCCACCCGTGATGGGGATGGTCAGGCTCACTCCTGCCAATGCTGATTTGGCATGTGCAGGCATGTCGTCGCTGCCTTCGAGGGTGTGACGATAGAAGGATTGGTCTTCTGGCACGAGATGGTCGAGGATGGCAGACAAGTCATGACGGACATCCGGATCGGCATTCTCGTTGATGCATATGCCGCAACTGGTGTGTTTCACAAACAAGTGAAGCAGACCTGAAGAGGGCAATGGGGGCAGTTGGCTGTATATCTCACGTGTCACCAAATGACAGCCGCGAGGACGTGCCTTGAGGGTTATTTCCACTTGGCTTGTCATTGGCCGGAAAGGATTTGGTTGGCGTGGTCTTTGGTCTTTATCTTCTTGGGGCCAATGATGCGCTCCACTATGCCTTCTTCACTGATGATGAATGTGGTGCGGAAAGTACCGAAATATTTGCGGCCATACATGCTCTTCTCACCCCACACACCAAACTGCTCCACAAGTTTTTTATCCGTGTCGGCTATCAGGTGGAAGGGCAGTTCATGCTTGGCGATGAATTTCTGATGCGACTTGGCATCGTCTATGCTGGCTCCTATAACGGCATATCCAGAGGCTTCCAACTCTCCTATGTTGTCACGAAGGTTGCATGCTTCTGCAGTGCAGCCAGAGGTCATGTCCTTGGGATAGAAATAGAGAACTATTTTCTTTCCCTTGAAATCGCTGATGCGAATCTCGTTCCCATTCTCGTCGTAGCCCAAAATTTCAGGCACTTTATCTCCTATTTCCATGATTTTTTGATTTTATATCTTTACATCTATTATATCTATAGCTTCTATTATATCTATCCACTCTATAGCATCTATAGCTTCTATAGCATCTATCCTCTATACCCCCTATAGGCATCTTCTTTGCGCAAAGATACATATTTTTATTTAAATCTTTCATTTTTGTCCTTTTTTTATGGTGTCTTTCTGCCATCTTCATCTCTTATTCACCCTCAAACCTTCGACTGGTTGGACAACAATACATGAAAAACACTATTATAACAAGTCGTAAACCCTAACAATTGGCTTGGAATAAAAGGAAAACTCTAAATTAATATCAGTTTTTTCTATAATTTTTAATCTTTTTCAGAATTTTATGCTATATTTGCACTTTGAAACCTAACAACGCAACTACAACAGCGATTTTTTACTTTACAAATCAATTAATATCTAATTTAAAACCTAACATGTATGAATCACGCAATGAGACTATTATGTAAGATTTGCATCTTAGCCGCATTCTTTGTGTTGGCACCACCAGAGGTGCTTGGACAGACGATTGCGAAAGGTCAAGTCCTTGACTCAAATGGTGAAGCCGTCATTGGTGCTACTGTGGCTGAAAAGGGTCTGCCCGCTAATGCTACAGTGACAGACATCGACGGTAATTTTACGCTTACGCTGCAAAAGGCTAAGCATATCCTCATTTCCTACATAGGTATGATAACTGAGGAATTGCAGGCAGCTGAGGGAATGAATGTGGTGATGAGAGACGACGTGGCTTCCATGGAGGAAGTTGTGGTTGTCGGCTATACCAGCAGGGCAAGAAAAGACCTCACCGGTTCGGTGGGCTCCGTTTCTGGACAGAAGCTTGCCATTGTTCCAGTGTCATCAGCAGCAGAAGCTTTGCAGGGTAAAATCGCTGGTGTGCAAATCACTACCGTGGACGGTCAGCCTGGTGCCGACATCAACATCCGCGTGCGTGGTGCTACGTCAGTAACCTCCGAGAACCGTCCTCTGTACATTATCGATGGTTTCGAGGCTGACAACATCAACGATATTCCTCCAAGCGACATCGCTTCTATCGACGTTCTTAAGGATGCTTCTCTTACCGCCATCTATGGTGCTCGTGGTGGTAATGGCGTTATCGTGGTCACTACCAAGTCGGCACAGGCTGGCAAGGTGCAGGTTGGATTCAATGGCCGTCTTAGCTTAAGCCATCTGTCCAAGAAACTTGACCTTATGAACACGGAGCAGTTCGTACGCTACCAGTGGGACCGCGCCGCTGCTGGTTCTACACGTAGTAATGCTGCCAAGTATTTCCGCGGCAACTTCGGTAACCGCGACGACATGGATGTTTATCAACGTGCCGTCACTCACGACTGGCAGGATGAAGTGATGAATGAGACACCACTCAACTATATGGCAAACGTTACAATAGGTGGTGGTAATGAAAAAGTGAAATTCAATGTCTCGCTTACTCAGACCGACGACAAGGGTATCATCATGGGCTCGGGTGTGCGCCGTACCAACATCAACACCAAACTTGTGGTGAACATCACCGACAACCTCACATTCAACTATAATCCAAAGTTCACTTATCGCCGTGACATCGGTGCAGGTGGTGAAGGTGTAGGTTCAGGCGGTATCATCGACGTGCTCCGCTATCGTCCAACCAATGGTTTGCGCGAATTCGCTTTCTGGGACCCACGTACTGTTGACCCCGATGACGAGGCTATTTTCTCTTACACCAATCCTAAGAGCGATATCGGTCAGAACCAGCGCAAGCGTCACCAATACACTTACGTCAACCAGTTCTCGCTGAATTGGAGACCGATTGCCGGACTGTCTCTCAAGTCGGATTTCGCTCATTCAATGTCTTTCAGTGATGAGAATAAGTTCTATGGCTTCATGACCAACACAGGAAAGTCAAACAACAATTTGGGCGTTGCTGAAATCACCGACAGAAAAGCACAGTCTTACACCTGGACCAATACTGCTGCCTACGACATGACCATTGGAGAGGACCACAACCTCTCTTTCTTGCTCGGACAAGAAATTCACGACAGCCAATACAAGAGGGTTTACATGCGAAACAGATATTTCGGACGTGACATCGATGCTGAAAGTGCATGGGCAAACATGACACTTGGTACTGCATGGAACGCTGAAAGCTCGCTCAGTACTGCCGACCGCATGGCTTCTTTCTTCGGTCAGGTGTCATACAACTTCAACCACAAGTACTTGCTTTCTGTAACAATGCGTGCCGATGGTAGCTCGAAGTTTGCTCCAGGTCATCAGTGGGGTTACTTCCCCTCCATATCTGGTGGTTGGGAAATCAAGAAGGAAAAGTTCCTAAAGGATGTGAAATGGATAGACCAACTCAAACTGCGTCTCGCCATCGGTCTCTCTGGTAACAACCGTATCGGTGACGACCTCTGGAGATATCTCTATTCCATCAGCGCCACAGGAGGACCTGGCTTCGGCGAGGCAACAGCTCTTGGAGAACCTTATTATGTTGTGGGCAACACACTGCCCAACGAGGCGATAAAGTGGGAGACCACACTCACTCGTAACCTCGCATTTGATATCGCTCTGTTTGATGGAAGATTGACCATCACACCGGAAATCTACTGGAACAATACTCGTGACTTGCTGTACTCATCACCACTTCCTACAACAAGTGGTTACACTCAGCAGACACAGAACATTGGTGAGGTGTCGAACAAGGGTTATGAACTCACACTTAACGCCGACCTGCTTCGTGGCAAGGACTATGTGCTGAGTGCAAACCTCACTTTCGGACACAACAAGATGATTGTTGAAAAGCTGAACAACACTGATGATATCCTCTGGAACCAGAACAGCAGATGGAAGTCAAGCTACAACGACTATTGCCTCCGCGTGGGCGACGAAGTAGGTCTGATCTACGGCTTCATCTATGATGGACTTTATTCACCAAGCGAGTTTGATTTCGACCCGAACCAAAACTTCCTCGCTGTGCCAAAAGAAGGAACAGTTGTCAACAACCTTTTCAACGACTCCAACTCTGGTGTTGCCACCCTTCCAGGTAAAATCAAGTTCAAGGACCTCAATGGTGATGGTCAAATCACAGCCTCGGACGACCCGAATGTGAAGGACGACCGTACTGTGATTGGTAACACCAACCCAAAATATGTCGGTGGTTTCGGACTTAGTGGACAGTGGAAAGACTTTGACTTCGCAGTCAACTTCAACTACATGCTCGACTTCGACATCAACAATGCCACCGCTTATGCATTGTCTTCTATCTCAGGGGCAAGCAGCAGTACCACTTTCACCAATGTACTCGAAAAATTCAACAACTGCTGGAGATACACTCGCGACAGCGACTTTGAGAATGTTTACAAGAACTACTATGATGATGGAGCTACCGAGGAGTATATAGCCATGAATGCTGGCAAGGGTCTCTGGAATCCATCGGATGTCACTAACAATGTGACACACTCATATTTCATTGAGGATGGCTCGTTCCTCCGCTGCTCTGACATAACACTTGGTTACTCTTTCCCAACCAAGTGGATAAAGAAAATCGGACTCTCCAAGTGCCGTCTCTATGTGAGTGCTTCCAACCTCTTCATCATCACTGGATATTCCGGCTACGACCCCGAGGTGGACATACAGACAGGTCTGACTCCTGGTATGGACTACAACCGCTATCCGCGTAACCGCAGCTTCGTATTCGGTACCAACATTACTTTCTAATCATAACAAAGTGAAATCATGAAATTCAGATATTTTTTACTGACTGGTTTAGCTCTGGCTTCACTCACTGCTTGCAACGACTATCTCGATGTGGATGCGCCTTCCAAGCAGACCAATGAGTATATCTTCACCAAGGAGTCGGAAATCAAGACGGCTCTCAACAACGTGTATGTGCAGCTGTTCTCCAATGACACTTACGGACAGACGTTCTGGGTGGGCTTGACAATGAATAGCGATGTGGAGTTCGCTGCCAATTCAAGTGAAGTTGCTACAGAGACCGGCTACCAACGCTTTGAATGTACAAGCCAGGGTAGTGGAATCAACAAGGCTTGGGTTGCTCTATACAAGGGTATAGAGACTGCCAACAACTTCATCTACAATCTTGAAAGAAGTGGACTATATCGCGATGCCAATGAGGAAGTGGTGCAGATGATGGGCGAGGCAAAGTGCCTCAGGGCCATATTCGTGTCCGACCTCGTTTGGTACTTCGGTGACGTGCCTTTCTCTCTGGAGCCAACTTATTTCCGTGAGGGTGATTTCGTGCTTCCTGTAGTTGACCGCAACAAGATTCTCGATGATGTCATCGCCGACCTCAAGGAGATTGCTCCAAGAATGAAATCTACTTCTGAATGTACTGTGGAACGCTGCTCGCAGGAATTTGCCAACGCCATGATTGCAAGACTTGCCCTGCAAGCTGGTGGCTATACTCTCCGTCCCGACACCAACAACCCAAGCATGCGTGGCGTGATGTCGCGTCCCGAGAACTACAAGGCTTATTATCAGGATGCAATGGAATATGCAGGAAGGGTGATTAGTGCAGGTACACACTCCTTGGCAAAGCCTTTCAAGCAGGTGTTCATCGACGAGTGCAATTATGTTGTTGACAACAGCGACGACCCAGTATTCGAGATTCCTTTCGCTTACAAGGCTTCTGGAAACATTGGTTACAACCAAGGACCAAGCTGCTCGCTTTATGAAGGCACCACTACGGGCATAAACATCTGGGGTGCTTCAAGTGGAAACGCTCGTCTCAATGCTTTCTATCGCTTCACTTTCGACACGCTCGACGTGCGCCGCGACTATGTCAACGGATTGTGGTACTACCAGTATAATGGCACTCCTGTCATGCGTGCAGACTATAGCGTTCACAACAACAAGTGGTCGAAGTTCTGGTCAAATCTCAATACCGACCCAACAAGCGAGGGCTCTACTGGCATCAACTTCCCATACATGCGCTATGCTGACGTGCTCCTGATGTATGCCGAGGCTGCTAATGAGGTAAACAACGGACCTACCGAGGCTGCAAAGAATGCTGTCAAGGAAGTGCGCAAGCGTGCTTTCCCATCCGACAGCTGGGCTGACAAGGTGGACGCTTATGTGGACAATGCCAACACCAAAGACTTGTTCCTCAACATCGTGCTCAATGAGCGCAAGTGGGAACTGGCTGGTGAGAACTCCAGATGGAGAGACCTCGTGCGCAACAACAAATATGCCGAGGTGCTCTATTGGACTTTCCTCAGATATCTCGCAATGGGTGAGGAAGCTGGTGGCTCTTCCGACTACATGGATGCCGTATCAGCATACGACGGAGTTCCTGGCTCAATGGATTTGCCTACTTACATGTGGTACAACATCGTTCCCAATCCCAAGAATCCCGATATCTATCCCAACAACCAGCTCGATGTGATGGATATTCTCAATCCTTATGAGAACGTGCGTACACATACTGGATATAACAACTATGCCAACTTCTACGCATGGTGGAATGATGGCGTTGGTGCTCCAAGAGCACAATGTCTCTATTCACTCTTCGGTTTTGCTCGTGGTGATGAACAAGGACGTGCATACCTCGTCAACAACAGTGGCGCCCTTACACCGCTGCCATTCCCAATTAGCGATTATAGCCAATTGCCTGTAGTACGCTATATCCTTCCTTATCCCAATGCAGCAATACAACGCTCAGCAGGTGCATATAAGAACTATTATGGCTATGCCAACTAATTTTTCAATAGGATCAAAGATATGAAGAAAACATTATTATATGCGTTGATGCTCATGTTGTGTGTTCCGGCACTCAACTCTTGCAAAGACGATGACAATGTGAGCGCAACTTCCGAGCGCGAATTTATGACGATGTTCCGACTCAACGAGAACACCGGAAAGGGTGAGTACCCCAATGACCCTTACGCTTGTCACGTGGAAGACCTCAACACCATCAAGCTTTATTGGTATGGTGTCGATGGTTGTGCAGGCTACGAAATCAAGATGTCGATTCCTGCTTATGTGGCAAGTGGAGAACCTGTTGATTGGGAAGACCCTGCCAAAATCCTTTGGGACACCATCGTGGGACCTGACGTTCTCGAACTTTCCATCAAAGACTTGGAGTATGCCAACGACTACCGTTTCGCCATCCGTACCCTGTCAAAGAAAGGTGAGGCTTACCATTCTCACTGGTATGGATATGGTGCTGGACGCCGTTGGGCTGAATATTGCGGCATCACTACAGACGAGCGCTATCCCGTTCCTGCCATCTTGTCGCAGTCGGCTATCACCAAGACTTCGTTCCGTGTGAACATTGACCCCACTTATGATGCTGGTGAAGATGCTACAGAGAGATATACTGACCACTTCAATCTTAACGAAGATGGTTCGAAGTATAAGATCGACATCCTCAGAATCGTGCCTTCAGCTGCCAATCCTGACGCAAAAATTGACCCCAAATGGGCTAATTATGTGCTCACAGAGCAGGACCTCGCCAATGGTTATGTTGACGTGGATGGACTTGACGAAAACTCTGTCTATAATGTTAACGTAGAGGACTCAAAGAACCCTGTGGCTCAGGTGGACAAGTATTACAACACTCTTTCCGTACGTACTGATGGCACACCTGGCGAACCTATTCTCATAGAGCACTCTGTCAATGGACCTACCATCACTCGTAGCGCAGCTACAATAACTGAAGAGGAGAAGCAGGCTGCCACCAAGTACAATGCTTGTAGAATAGATGACGTAATCAACGACTTCATCAATGATGCAACAATGGCTGAAGGTACTATCTTCGAACTCGAAGGTGGCAAGACCTACTACTTCGCCACCAACGTAAGCCTCTCCAAAGGCTTCACTCTGCGTACAAAGCCAGAAGATATCGCAGCAGGTAAAGGCAAGGCAAAGGTTTACATGAATGGTATCGTTCCTAATGGAAATGCTTATAGCTCATGCAACTTCATGTTCGGACGTCAGCCGCTGAGTGGTGAAAGTCCATCCATCATCATCTATGTGAAGGCTCTCGTTTTCGAAGATATCGAATTTGATTGCCCGAATGCCGTTCACTTCAATGGCTCAACCAATGGTACCGGCAACTATTTCATCAACATGTATCCCAATGGCATGGGTGTCACACTCCAGTCGTTCGAAATGCGTCGTTGCACTCTCCAGAGAATGGTTCGTGGTTACATCCGCGTGCAGGGTTCACGTATCAAGACATTCGAGAACGTGATCATTGAGGACAACGAGTTCTACAACTGTGGATTCTACGACAACAATGGTCGTGGCTATGCTTGGATTGCTGGTGATGGCAACTCTGCCAAGTCGAATATCTACAAGAACATGGTGGTGCGCAACAACACCTTCTTCGATAGTCCACGTACTTGTATGTTCACTGACAATGGCAAGAACCTTGACTGGAAAGACAATGTGAGATACAAGATTACTCTTGAGAACAATACATTCATCAACTTCTCCACTCGTTCAAGTGGACGCCAGATATTTGATATCCGATACATTCCTAATGGCAGTAGCCTTACATGTGTCAAGAACCTCTTCATTCTGACAAAACAAGCTGGAGACACCCGTCCTCTCTTCCAACAGGGAGCCGACATCCGACAGATCAATGGCGAACCAGGCATCATCAGCCTCGATTTCCATGACAACTATTCTACCAACACCAACCTCACTGGTAGCAGCATCTTCTCGGGTACTGCTTTCGAGGCTACTGGCAACAGTCTTGGCAAATGGTATGAGTGGAACACTGCCGGTGCAGAAGGTCTTGTGACCATAGTGGATGACATATCGCCTGAGGAACTCATGCATCAACCCAACCCACCATTCGCAACTCGCAATGATGCTGGTGATGGTACCGACATGGATGATGATGGTATTGAGACAATGCACAATACTCATGGTCTGGAAGGACAAGATGCACAGAGTGCAAACCTCTTCTATCGCAATACTGACAAGGTGCGCAACAGTGCAATTTACCAAAAGGGTATTGGTGCTTCCAAGTGGCGTGACGGCATCAAATAATATTCTATCCTATATCTAAAAAGGGGGCTTGTATAGCCCCCTTTTTAGACTATAGCAACACTTATATTGATTGAAAACCTTTGCCAAAATCCTTATCGTGATGAAAAAATTGTTTCTTACTTTGGCGGTTGCCGTGATTTCATCTACAGCTTCTGCCCAACAGTTTCCTTATCAGAATTACAAGCTGCCTGTAGAACAGCGTGTGGATGACTTGCTCTCAAGACTGACACTCGAAGAAAAAGTGCAACTCATGATGAATGGCTCCAAACCCGTTAAGAGGTTGGGAATACCACAATGGGATTGGTGGAGCGAAGCTCTTCATGGAGTGGGACGTAACGGTCTTTCTACTGTCTTCCCTTCTTGCGTTGGTATGGCTTGTTCTTTCGATGATGAATTGATAAACCGCATCTATGATGCCGTGAGTGATGAGGCGCGTGCCAAGAATACTGCTCTGAGAAAACAGGGATTGCCAGTGGGCAGATACCAGGGCTTGTCGTTCTGGACTCCTAATATCAATGTCTTCCGTGACCCAAGATGGGGACGTGGACAGGAAACCTATGGCGAGGATCCCTACATGAACGGAAGAATGGGAGTGAACGTGGTTAGGGGTCTTCAAGGGGGGGAAGGCCACAAGTATTTCAAACTTCATGCGTGTGCAAAACATTATGCAGTGCATAGTGGACCGGAAAAGACTCGCCATTCTTTCAATATAGAGAATCTTCCTGCTCGTGACTTGTGGGAGACGTATCTTCCTGCTTTCAAGATGCTCGTGCAACAGGGCAATGTGCAACAGGTGATGTGCGCCTATCAGCGTTTCGAGGGTGACCCTTGTTGTGGTAGCAATAGGCTGCTCACTCAGATTCTTCGTGACGAGTGGGGATACAAGGGACTTGTCGTTAGCGATTGTGGTGCCATCAACGATTTCTACGTGCGTGGCAGGCATGAAGTGTCGAAGGATGCTCCTACTGCGTCTGCGAAGGCTGTGCTTAGTGGCACCGATGTGGAGTGTGGCCAGGTGTATAGGAATCTGCCTGAAGCTGTTTGCCGTGGGGACATCAGTGAGAAAGATATTGACGTGAGTGTTCGGCGACTTCTTAAAGGACGTTTCGAACTGGGTGAGTTCGACCCAGATAGCGAGGTGGAATGGACTTCCATACCTCTATCGGTGGTTGCTTCTCCTAAACACAAGAGATTGGCTCTCGAAATGGGTCGCGAGCAAATGGTGCTTCTGCAAAACAAGGGAAATCTGCTGCCTTTGAAAAAGAGCGATGCTTCTCGAATAATGGTGATGGGACCTAATGCTGCCGACTCAACAATGCTATGGGGCATTTATTTTGGCCAACCTTCACATACTGTCACACCATTGGAGGGTATCGTCAGCAAAATAGGCAATGTGCCTTATTCTAAAGCTTGTGAGATAACTTTTTTGTCTGAAAGCCAAAGCATTTTCGACAAGATTGCAAACTCTTTAGGAAGCAAGGGCTTGTATGCCGAATATTGGAACAACGTCGATATGGAGGGTGAGCCTGTTGCAACGGCTTTTTACACGTCTCCTCTCCAACTTGACAATGGTGGCAATACGGTGTTCGCCCCTAAAGTGAACCTGACCAATTTCACTACGCGGATGAAAGGCTTCTTTGTCGCAGAGAATAATGAGACGTTGAACTTCAATTTCATCCATGATGATGGCATGCGCATAATAGTAAATGGCGACACCATTTTCAATAGATGGAGAAAGGATTATGCCATCGGACGCACTGCCAAGTTGAAAGTTGAGAAAGGAAAACGTTATGACATAGAACTTAACTACATGCAATTGGACGATGGCGCTACATTGAGATTCGATATTGACCGTGACAAGAAAATCACGACTTCGGATGTGGTGGCTCAGACTAAAAATGCAGATATCATTATCTTTGTGGGTGGGATATCGCCAAATCTGGAACGTGAAGAGGCTAAAGTCGATGCTCCAGGTTTTGATGGTGGTGACAGGTCGAGTATCGAACTGCCTCAAGCGCAACGTGATGTGCTCAAGGCACTGCATCTGGCTGGAAAGAAAATAGTGTTCGTAAATTGCAGTGGTTCGGCTGTAGCACTGGCTCCTGAAACAGAGACTTGCGATGCCATCATCCAGGCTTGGTATGCAGGGGAACAGGGCGGCCATGCCCTGGCAGATGTCATTTTCGGTGACTATAATCCATGTGGAAAACTGTCCGTCACTTTCTATAAGGATGATTCTCAACTGCCTCCTTTCGACGACTATACCATGAGCAATCGCACTTACCGATATTTCAAGGGACAACCATTGTTCCCCTTCGGCTATGGTTTGAGCTACACTTCTTTCCTGATGGGAAAACCGAAGTTCAAGAACGGAAAAATAACGGTGAAGGTGACGAATACAGGCAATGTTGATGGTACGGAGATTGTTCAGGTTTACATGAAGAACCTTGCTGATGTGAATGGACCTCTCAAGTCGTTGAGGGGTTATAGCCGTGTTGACATGAAAGCTGGTGAGACTAAGATGGTTTCCATCCCCTTTGAGCGTGCTTTGTTTGAGGGATGGGATGAAGGCACCAACACCATGAGGGTAGTTCCTGGCAAATATGAGTTGATGGTGGGCTCGTCAAGTCTCGATAGCGATTTGCAAAAAATCAAGGTAAACGTGAAATGACCTTTTCCCATGATCGCAAGACTGGATTTCTGAAATAATTGCCTTGCAATAATAACGTCAAAGAGGGTGTGCCACGGCACACCCTCTTGTCTGTTGGAATGATAATGGCTTTGCTTGGAATGCCATTTTCACACGTTTATCTTATCACCACTTTCTTGTTGTTCTTGATGTATATGCCTCTGGTAGGGTTGGATACTCTTTGACCATTGAGATTGTAAACCTCTTTTGACATGTTGAATGTGGCATTATCCACCTCTGCTATTCCTGCAGCTTCTTTTTTCATTTGGCCTGAAATGCAAACGTTCGCATAGCCAACTTGCTTGCTGCTGCCTAACTTGTAGAGACACAACATCAGGCAGCTGCTGCCAGCGGTGGAGTTGATGGAATTGATGTCCTTGCTGAACTTTGTGAAAGTGCCTGTGTTGTTGCGCTCGGGAGAGATGGCTGAATCGATGTCGTATTTGCCTTCGGCATTCTTCCAAAAGACGTCCACAAGACCACCATCTGTTCCTATGCGGACGGTGTTGAAAGCTATTTTGGTTGGTCGAAAGAAGTATCCTTCAGCAGGGGTGATGCAAAATGAGAGTGCATTGTCGTCATTGGCTGCTGCCTCATTGTTCATGCTTGGCTGCAGCAATGTAAATGTGACACCACCAACGGCGCGGGTGCCTTTATATTCCAATGTGCTGCCTTTTATTACTTCGTTAGTAGCTACAAGATTGCCCATGTCGCCTTCTATCGTGGCTTTCTGGCCATCTTCTCCGCTGTCAAAAGCCCAAAAAATGTCACCGTCAGCCGAGGTTACGAATCCTTCTTCGCCTCCGTCTGGACCAGGAGCCTTCTCTATGGAGCCTTGTGGCACACCGCCTGCATATTGGTCTTCTGTGATGGCGGCAACGATGGAATTGAGATATTCTTCCAAGTAAGTGTAGCCTTCTGAGTTCTGTGCCTTGCCATCGCCCTTGTCGTTGGGGTTCAGGCCGTGGGCGGTTTCCCATTCGTCGGGCATGCCATCGCCATCGGTGTCTGCCAAGGCGGGGGTGCTGTTGAGGGTTGGCCATGCGCTCCAGTCTTCACCTGCGCCAGCAGGTTTGTTGTCCTCTTGTGAGTTGATGAATCCACGACTCAAGCCACTGCCTGTATGTGAGGCCTGCGAGTTTCTCGTGTCTTCTATTATCATGGCGTCGTAGCTGTCACGGCTCAGCGAGGCACCGGCATATTGCAGAACCTTCTCGTAAGCCTGCTCTGCTGTGTGCGTGGTGGTGTAGATGAAAGGTATTGGCTCTAAGATACGGATGGTGTCCATCGTCACTGCAGTATAGGTGCCATCGTTGCCGGAGGCATCTATCTGGTTGTACATGCCGTTTGCCCAGTTGTCTGCCTTTACGTCGCTATACTTGGTGTTCTCATTGCCTTCCACAAAGTATTTTCCCCAAATGTGGAGCGCTGGAGCATAGGAGGGATTTTCGGCGCAATATTCGTTGGTGCGAATGCCTATTGCTGCGATGCGCTTGCCTTTGAAGCCTGTAGGAGAGCCTGGACCGGGCTTGTAGTAGTTGTTTACGATGTTCACTTTCATGGCCTCGCCACCATAGCAGCCATTGCCACCAAAGTTGTATATCACATTGTTGCGGTAGTCCATGCGCTCGTCGAGTTGGGTGGTGGGGCGCGGGCCTAAGCGTGGGGTGCGGGACGTATGGTGTGCAAGCAGGTTGTGATGGAAAGAGGCTCCGCTGCCACCCCAGTTGCCGCCATAGCCATGGGCTCCTTTCGAGTGTCCTGAGTTGACAAGACTCTGCGACACCAGGCACCATTGCACTGTAGTGTTGCGATTGCCAAGGACTGACAGGCATTCATCGATGGACCAACTGACCGAGCAATGGTCTATCACCCAGTCTTTTTGGTCGAAACCGCCAAAACCGTCCCAACCATCGGCGCCATCTTTCTTCACATTCTTGTTGCCAAGACGGAAGCGCATGTAGCGAACAATGACATTATTTCCCTTTATGGAACATGGATAGTCGGCGATGCAGATGCCATCACCAGGGGCTGTCTGTCCGGCAATCGTGGTGTTTGAGCCTATGGTAAGGGCGGAATTCAGGTGGATGGTGCCAGAAATGTCGAACACGATGGTCTTGGCGCCACTTTGGTTCAATGCCCAGCGCAACGACCCTGTGCCAGAGTCGTTAAGATTGGTCACGTGATAAACTTCGCCACCACGGCCACCGGTGGTGTATCTGCCGAATCCTTCTGCTCCTGGGAAGGCTGGCAGCTTTTCTTGAGCCATGGCGGAAAGTGATAGCATCGTTGCCACAACAAGCGGCAAACGTCTGAAAATGGATTTCATAATGACTTGTTTTAGTAGTTTTTTGTTTGTTTTTTGCGTACTTGGAATGTATTTTTGCAAATCACTGGCAAAGTTACAACTTTTTCTCTATTTTCAAATGCATTTCTTGTCCTATCTTTGAAAACATGCTTGTATGAAGGGTGCTTCTTGTCCCTGCTATGTTTGAGCATCCAACAACTTGCTTACATCTGCAGGGTTGAGTGCCCACTCATAAGTGTAAACTTCGTCAGCATTGTCTGTATCTTCTGTGAGAGTCAAACCTTGTGCCTTCGCTTTCATGTCGAGAAGTTCGCCGATGGAGAGCTTGTTCTCCAACTTGTGCAGCAGGGTTTCGATAGATGTGCTGTCAGCCCCTCTTAGTGTCTGGGCGGTGAAAGGCATTTCGAGCCATATGATCTCACGCTTCATAACGTCGAGCACACCGAACACCAGTCCTTTGGAGAGATTGCTTTCGCTGATGCGTACCATGTGTTGCACGCATGACGGGTCGTATGCCACTCCTTTCTTTTCAGATATCTTCATCTTGTTGGCGGAGTCCATCCAACCTACCACGAGGTTGGGAGAGAGCGCACCTGTGGAGTATGCGTTGCAGGTGAAGGTCGCATACTTGGCTCCTGCTGCTTCCAACTCAGGAAGCGACAGTTCGATATATTCTGCCGTTCCCACCTTTTCTGGAATCGAACGGATGTCGCCGGAGTGCTTGGCTCCCACACATGTGAGATTGTAGTAGGCGCATTCTTCCACCTTGTCGTCGGGCAGTGAGATACGGCAGCTCAAGTCCATGTCGAGGTGTTGCGCGTGCAGTCCTTTGCCCCATTGGAGGAAGAGGCGCACGGCATCTCCTTCCACGGGGAAGCGTGTGCCCATCAGCGCACATGATGTGTCCTGTATGGTGGCAGAACGGTCGCCCACACTCACGGGGATGTTGTATAGCATCGGGTCTATGTAGATGGTCTTGGCGTCTGTCTTTTGTGCAGAGAAACGTCTTGACATAGATGCCTTGTAGAGATTATTTATGGCTTTCGCCATCTGGGCGCATTCTTCCTTGCTGTAAAGCACTAACAACTTGTTTGGCTCCGTCTTATGTACGACTCCCGTTATGGGTCTGGCAAGACGTGTTTGCCCATCGAAGTAGTTATCGGCTGCGTTGCCGAGCGATAGAAGCAGACGGGCTGGAAGTTGGTCTGCTATCTCGTTGAAGGCTGTCAGCACCTTGTCGCTGCCAAAGCGGAGCATCGTGGCGAAAAGGCAGCGGGCGAACATTCCAGGGCGTTCTTTCAACAATGTCAGAAGCCTGTCGGCGTCGTTTGTGATGCGGGCGTTGTTTACATTTCCCTGCCAAGTGGTGTAATCTTGCTTGTAGAAAACGTCAAGAATTTCGGCAAGATGGTTGAAGCCTTTCTTTCTGGAGTACTCGCCTAAACGAAGGGCGTGAATCATGCGCACCCACATTCCACGTTTGGGATTCATGTTCTCTGCTGCCTGTTGGGCGGTCATGGGGACGGCGTTCAGCCATCGAGCCACACGGAGACATGCCTTGCGGTCGTACTTCAGCATCAGCTTCTCCTTCATGCTCTTGGCTGCATCAGCGCTTTTGTCAAGTGGCTCCCAGATGTGGCTGTATAACTTCTTGGCATGTGCCACAAGTGTCTTTGGCTCGATTATCTGCACGTATCCTGTTTTCTCGTACCAGAGATAGCGGAGCACGTCGGTAGGTGTTCTCAGCAGTTGGGTTGCCTCTTCTGCTTTGTCTTGTTCAACCAACAGCTTGATAACAAGCATGGCGGTCTCCTTCATGGTGATGTTGACATCTGCAGGCAATGGCAGCTCTCGGAGCAGAATCCCTAAAGAGTCCTTCTGTGTGCCGTCGAGGGGGGTGGGGGAAGAGAGGAGTGAAGATAATACATGCTCAATGTCTTCTTTAGTGAAAAGGCGAAGTTCCTTCAATTTGCTACCTTGCCCTTTATAGACGAAGTTGGCGGTTTCAAAAGGCGTGCCGCAGAAAGGACAGCCATTGTAGCGTTCCAAAGGGAATGTACCTTCTGGTATTAGGTGTCCGCAGGGTAGGGTGGTGCCTTTTATATCCAGTTCCTTGCCGAAGATGTTGGCAAACATGGTTATGAGATGGTCCACAATGCTCTCGCCGGTGGGCACGTTCCATCCCTTGACGAGTGGCGCCCAGTTAAGGTCAACACCCATCATTTCGTTTATGGTCTTTGTAATTGCTGCGAGTTGGTTTGCTGAAACGGCATTCAAGGCGTGTAGCAGTTCCTCACTTACGCAGAAGCCGTTCTCTTTCAGGCGGGTGATGAAAGCGATTACGGGTACTGTCGCTTCCGATTGCAGGTTGATGTCCTCATGGTGAATGTCGAGGTACAAGGCACGGTAGCGAAGAGCCACCTTTGTCAGATTGTTGTTCATGGCGGTTGTAATTATAAGGTAATCAACTGGCACATTGTTCGGCAAGCAATTTCTTGAATGCCATATTGTGCCAGTCTTTACCTTGTTGAAAATGATGTAATTGAGAGACTGTCGCTATGTTAGAGCCAAGGCCCTATCAGAATAGAAGTAAGTCTCTCTTGGACCTCATTGTATGTTTGCAGTGTGAAGAGAGGCAATTGGACTGCTTTTTCAAGATCAGATGAAGTAAGCTGTCCTTGGGCCTTCTCTTGTTGGTCTTGTGCCTCTTATCTCACCTATGCGTTTACCTTTTTTTCTTTTACAATGCAAATATAGATAAAAAAACGATATAATAAACAATTTAAGACAAAAAGAAATAAAAAATATTTTAATAACCTTCTTTTCCGTATGCTGCGGTTCCGCCGCAGCCCTCTTCCTTGTTCCCTGTACTGAGGCTCAGCCTCAGTCCTCTCTCCACTGCACCTCAGCGCCTTTAGCATCATCATTCAATACCATGTCGTACATCCTTCTTGCTTTTTATTTCAATATCCTTTTGATAGGGTTCGACCATTACATTTACATTAATCATTCATTAAAATATTCTAAATAGGATTGTCCTAATTTGGAAAATTGTAATACTATTCTTATTTTTGTATAAATAAAACAGCAACTTATGAAAAAGCATTTTGTTAGCTTGGTTTTTTGCGCAATGTTGATGTTGCCCAAATGTGTTTTGGCACAGGTTGGAACGCCGCATGATGTGAAGTGGGATGCTGTCAGTCTGATGCTTGATGGCAAGCGTGTGGTGCCGGTGATGGGAGAAATCCATTACTCACGAGTGCCTGCTGAAGAATGGCAGAAAGAAGTGAGAAAAATGAAAGATGGTGGAGTCACCATCATCGCCACTTATGTGTTTTGGAATCATATTGAGGAACATGAGGGCATTTTCAACTGGAGCGGGCAGCGTAACCTAAGGCAATTCTTGCAAGTGTGCAAGGATGAGCAGATGCCTGTGGTCTTGCGAATAGGCCCTTTTTGCCATGGTGAAGCAAGAAATGGAGGCATTCCAGACTGGGTGCTCACCAAAAATGTAAAGACAAGGTCTGAACAGCCTGAGTTCCTGGCGATGGTGGAGCAACTCTACAGGCAAATATTCACACAGATGCAAGGATTGCAATGGAAAGATGGAGGACCTGTAATTGCTTGTCAGTTTGACAATGAATACCGTGGCAGGGGAAGCTATCTTATGGCATTAAAAAGAATTGCACTTGAGATAGGGTTTGATTTGCCTTTTTATACAAGAACAGGATGGCCGGAACTGGCAACGCCTGTGCCTTACGGGGAGATGTTGCCGCTATATGGTGACTATGCTGACGGTTTTTGGGAACGTTCATTGCAAGAAACGGCAGGCAATTATTATAAAGCCTTCAATTTCAAGGCATTCAGGTCATCTACAGCCATTGCTACCGAACAACTTGGGAATCAAAAGGAAAAACTAATTGAAGGTGATGAGCAATACCCATATTTCACTTGCGAACTTGGTGGGGGAATGATGACGGCATATCATCGGAGGCCTTACATCTATCCAGAGGACGCCTATTCCATGGCTCTCGTAAAACTTGGTAGTGGAAGCAATCTATTGGGGTATTACATGTACCACGGAGGAACAAATCCAGATGCCGACACATGGATGAATGAAATGCAAAGAACGAAGGCTACCAACTATAATGACCTTCCGGTGAAAAATTATGATTTCCAGGCTCCTTTAGGGGAGTTTGGCCAAGCCAATCCTCATTATTTCTCCTTGCGTAAGCTTCATCTTTTCTTGAAAGATTATGGGGATGTGCTGGCTCCAATGGAAGCGCATTTCCCTGTCAGCCAAGACCTTCCAAAGGGGGACGATGGCATTCTGAGATGGGCATATCGTAGTTCGGGGGAAAGTGCATTCGTGTTTGTGAACAATTATGAGCGCTTGCAGAACCTTTCCACCAAAAGAAATGTGAAATTGACGGTGGGGGAAGTGTCTTTCCCAAAACTTGACATTCCCGCTGGGACAATGTGCATCTTCCCTGTTAATATCGACGGCATAAGGCTTGCCACTGCACAGATAATTGCTCATCGTGACGGAAATATTTATATGGAACAAATCAAAGGCATTCCGACAATCATTCAAGTAGGGAAAAAGGTTCTCAGAAATGCAAAACCTTTAGGACTGAAAAAACCAGTGTATAAGAATATCTACTTGTTGTCTTCGGAAGAGGCTGAGCGTTTGTTTCTCGAACCTTCGGCTCCTGACAATGACATTGTCATGTTGAAAGCAATTAAAACCAAAGAGAGTGGCATGTCAAGAACAATATCAATAGGAGTAAACAAAGTGGCTGAGGAGCCTGGCGATGCAGACTTTGAACATGCTGCCACCTATCTAATTGATTTGCCGGATGTGCGTGATGGCTTGTTGTCTATTTCCTATCGTGGTGATGTGGCAAGGCTTTATGCCAATGGCAAGTTGATAGATGACAATTTCTATAATGGACGGCCTTTCCTATATGGCTTGTGGAGATTGCCTGCTGATTGCAGACAACTGGAACTGAAAATTTTGCCTTTGCAAGAGAAAATGCCTGTATATTTCCCTAAAGAGGCTGATACCACTCCTGGGGAGATGGTTGGCGAGGTGAAAGTTATAAGGCAGGTTGCTAATCCATGATAATACTGATGCCCATTTGGCAGGCATAATGACTGGCCGGTGTTGTCAAGTGTCTGTTTGTGTTTTTTGATGCCATGCTTCGCTTTTCTGCATGACGACGGCACAGGAGGCGTCGCCTGTAACCGACATGACGGTTCTTCCCATGTCGATTATACGGTCGATACCTGCTGCCACAGCCACACATTCCACTGGGATGTTGGCAGATGCGAATACCATTGCCATCAGTGCAAGGGAACCTCCAGGGATGCCTGGAGTGCCGATAGATGCCACTGTGGCGGAAAAGGCGATGGCTAAATACTGGTTCATTGTTAGGTCGATTCCGCAACATGTAGCCATGAAGACCGAGGTGGCACCGAGATAGATGGCAACTCCATCCATATTGATGGTGGCGCCAAGAGACAGTACAAAACTCCCGACACTCTTGTCAACCCCCAATTTCTCAGTGCATTCCATTGAATATGGCAGGGTGGCAACAGAGGAGTCACTCGAGAATGCAAAGAGCAAGGCTGATTGCATCTCCTTGAGGAATCTAAAGGGCGATAGTCCACCTAAGAAATAGACAAGTGGAGAATAAACGCAGAGAACATGAATCAGGAAACAGGAATAGGCAAGGACTACAAGAACGGCATAAGACCCTAATACGCTGGGACCATTATTGACTACTACTGGTGTCAACATGCAGAACACACCCACAGGTGCCACTGCCATGATATAGTAGAGCACTTTTTCCACCACCTCGTTGAGACTGAGCACCAAATTGCGAGTAGGATTGCCTTTTTCAGCAACATGCACTATGGCGACACCGAACAAAATAGCGATGACAATCACTTGTATCATTGCCATGGTGCTGAGTGGTGTAAGGATGTTGTCGGGGAACATGTTGACAAATTGGTCCATGAAGGAGACTTCCGGCATGTCCAATTCCTTCCCTGTTTTCTCAATATGAAGGTTGATTGATGGAATCCAGCCACTGACGAGGGTGGACACCACCAACCCCAAGGTGACGGCTATCACTGTGGTGAAGGCGAAGTAGAGTATGGCACGCAGTCCCAACTTCCCTAACTTGCTCATGTCGTTCATGGAGAGAATTCCCGACATGATGGAAAACAGCACCAACGGAACTACTATGAATTTAAGAAGGTTGAGGAATATGGTGCCAAACGGCTTGATAAACTCATTTGCAAAGCTTGAATGGTCCTGAAGCAGGACACCTGTTATGATGGCAAGCACCAGAGCGGCTGCAATCTGAGTCGTCAGCGAAAGCTTTATTTTCATTGTTGGTGATTTCCTTCGTTTCTCTTGTAGTTCACACGCTTGATTACCCTGCATGGGTTTCCAACAGCCACACAGTCGGAGGGAATGTCGCGGACAACAACAGAGCCTGCTCCAATGACGGTTCTGTCGCCAATGGTGACTCCGGGACAGATGGTCACATCACCACCTATCCAGCAGCGTTCCCCGATTCTCACAGGACGACACATCTCCCATTCGTCACGGTCGTCAGCGTTCAATGGATGTTCCGCCGTATAGATATGCACGCCAGGGGCTATTAGTGTCTTTCTACCGATATGGACACCGCCGCCATCGAGGATGATGCATCCGAAATTGATGAACACTCCCTCACCGGCAAATATCAGGTTGCCATAGTCGCAATGGAAGGGTGGTTCCACAAAGACATCTGGGGCTGAATTGGGAAGCAGCTCACGGGTGATGCTTGCCATCGTAGGTTCGTGGTATTCGGTGATGTTGAGCCTCCTTAACAGTTTCTTCACTTCTCCTCGCCATGCTCGCATCTCTGGTGTATGGGCATCATAGGGCTCACCGTTTTGCATCCTCCTTAGTTCATCCTGAAGGGATTGACTCTTTTCCAATTGTTCTCGCTGTGTCATATGGTTGTTGCTGTTTTTCTAATGTGATGAACAAAGATAGTAAAGACCATTGGAATATCAAAGAAAAATGTAGGTGTTAATTCAAAAAGTGTCCTTTTTGGTTGGATATGGTCGTGAAGATTGCAAAAAAAACATTTTTTTCGCTTACCTTTGTGCCCGTTTCTAACATAAGAGTGAATGGCGGAGTGTAATATGAAAGATGCGGAACGAACGGCAACCGATAGGAGAAGTGAGGCTGCCAAAGGCTTTCGTGATGGCATTCCTATTGCGATGGGCTATTTTGCCGTGGCTTTCTCATTAGGCATCATAGCCAAGAAGGCGGGTATTACTGCGTCTCTTGGCTTTGTCAGCAGTTTTTTCACACGTGCATCTGCTGGCGAATACGGCGTCTATACATTGGTTGCCATCAATGCTGCCTATGTTGAGGTGGTTGCCATGAGTCTTGTTGCCAATCTGCGCTACATGCTGATGAGTGCTGCCTTTTCACAAAAGATAGCCCCTGGAGTGCCCTGGTACCATCGTCTGTTGATGGCTTGCTGCATCACCGACGAGGTGTTCGGCATTTCTATCAACCATCAGGGCTATACACCACCAGCCTACACTTATTCTGCTGCCTTGATTTCAAGCCTTTTTTGGGCATCTGGCTGTGCGGTAGGTGTAGTGGCAGGTGATTTGTTGCCTTCTTCCATTGTGTCGGCATTGAGTGTCGCCCTTTATGGAATGTTCATTGCGATCATCATGCCGCCATCACGTTCCGACCGCAACGTGCTCTATGCTGTAGTAGCGAGTTTCGCTTTAAGTGGTCTTTGTGCCGTAGCCCCATTCATCAGTGGGTGGAGCCCAGGCACACGCATCATCTTGCTGACGGTGGCAATATCGTTGGTTGCCGCTTGGCTCAAACCCATAAAAGAGACAGACAATGGAGAAGCGTGAAATCATCATCTGTATCTTGTTGGCAATCATCACCACCAACCTGATTCGTATTCTGCCAATGACTCTAATCAAGGGCAGGATACGTAATGTGTTCTTGCGCAGCTTCCTCTATTATGTGCCTTATGTCACATTGGCAGTGATGACATTTCCCGCTATTGTGGAAACTACGTTGTCGCCTGTTTCTGGTGTTGTTTCCTTGGTTGTTGGAATTATTGCTGCCTGGCGTGGTGCGGGCTTGTTCCCTGTTGCCATCATTTGCTGTACCATTGCCTATCTGATGGATGGGATAATGGTTTTATGGTAGCCCACAAAGGTCCACCATGTGTCTCGTTCCTTGCAAAAAGAGTAATCGAAAGTTATTTCTCTGACAGATATTCTGCAAATATGCGGGCGGCACTTTCCACCTTTGCGGCACATGGGCGGAGCTTGTAGTATTCCTTGGTCCGTTCTGATGCAACATAATTGCCCAATGGCACCGGACCTTTTATTCCAAGCAATTCTGCACATATTAGAGAACCATTGTCTTCTATGGAACGGGAAAGGAGTTGCTGAACCACCTTGTAGCATGCTGACTTGCCTTCACGGTCGTTGCCTTCTGTCTGGCCGCAGTCCAATCCTACGAGCATTACTATGCCCGACACTGCACCGCACATCATGCGCATTCTGCCCACACCGCCACCAAAACCGGCTGCTATGCGTTTGGACATCGTCAAGTCGAGACCATATAAATCTGAGAATGCACATACCACGCTTTGGCAGCAGCCATACCCTTGCATGAAGTAATCTACTGCCTTGGCTACTCTTTCTTCGTATTCCTTTTTCATGTTTTTTCTTAGTAATTCTTCAAAATGTCTTTGGCTTGTTCCTTGGCACGTTGCTTTTTGCTGGTTTTGCGCCAGCTTTTGGGTATTATATAATTTATCAGTCCTAAGATGTTAAAGCCACCGCCTTGTGCAGTTCCCAATAGTTGTGCATCCGTCTTGCTGACTAAAGGTTTCTTCAAGAATTCTGGTAGTTCTTTGCTTTTGCCTTTGCCAAAAACCACAACTTCTTTTAAGCTTGACAACTTTGATATGAGGAATATGGTGTCGCCTGTTTCAGATATGTTGAGAAGGCGGCTTTCATAGTTTAGATGTGTCAATACTAAACTCTTGCTGTCTTCTGGCACGCACACCATGCCCATGGAGTCGGTGGTCTCGACACCAGCCTTCGACCTTACACTCACATCGCTGATGGGGGAAAGTGTCTCAATGTCGGCTACTACAAAGCATTTTTGTGCCGACAATGGTAGGGCAAATAAGACAAGAATTGTCAAGATATAGTATTCTTTCATCACTGCAAATGTAGTCATGATGATTGTGGTGTGCAAATTGTTTAGTGCATTTTAATTTCAATTAGAAAATGTTTGCAATGTATAAATTTCATGAAATATTCCCACTCTTTGTTTTTTTGTTGTTTATAGTTGGTCCTTTAAACTTTTTGTTTACTTTTGCATCATAATAATGTTAGATAGATGTTCAGAAGCATATATACTGAGGTGTGTTTTTCGTCTCAGATTAGTAAATGATAAAGAATAGAATAATGTATAGAAGATTTTTTGCTTTGTTTAGCTTTGCATTGTTGATGACCACTTGTCTTTTTGCGCAAAAAAAGACAGTGCTCGCTACAATGTACCCGAAGAACAAGACTGCCATTGTCACTTTGAAAGATGGACGCAAAGTAAATACTCCAAATGCCAATGTGTTCTTGAAGAATGCATCACTCCTTTACTTTCAAGGTTCTACGGTGAAAGAGGCAAACATGGATGTTATTTCAAAAGTTGACATTGAAGACCGCTCCTTTATCAATGTGGAGAATCAATTGGCTTATTTCGTTGACTCCATCAAAGGAAACAGTTTGTATTGTGTTGAAATAATTGATATGGATGCTTTCGAACGCTCATTGAAAAATAATGTGAATTACACTTTCATTGACCTTTCAAGCGACAGGTTGGACTCTTTTACCAATAATATGAATACCGAGGAGGATTTCGTCTATCCTGTCATTCACCAATATTGGTTTCTCCTGGATGGCAAATTGGTGCAGGCTCATGATAGGGAATTGTGGAGAGTGCTCAACAAACAGAGATACCGTATGATGAAAACGGCAATTAGCGACCCCTTGTTTAGTTGGACTGACAAGGATAGTTTGATGAAGTTGTTGAACATGATAAGCCGTTGACCGGTTGTATGGAATCCAAGGAAATCATAGCCAAACTGAATCTCAAGGGGATAAGACATACTCCAAATAGAATTTTGGTTTACAGAGCCTTAGCGGATAGCGACAGGCCCATGAGTCTGAATGACCTTGAAAATTCCTTGCTCACCTTGGACAAATCGAGCATTTTCAGGGTTCTCACGTTGTTTAGGGAACATGGTGTGCTGCATGATTTCGAGGATGGACGTGGGGTGTTGCATTATGAATTGTGCATGTGCGATGGGGAATGTGACTTGGCTGACAACCATTTGCATTTTTATTGCGAAAATTGCCAAAAGTCGTTTTGTTTGAATGACGTTCATTTGCCTGATGTTCCTGTTCCTGAGGGATATTCAGTGCATTCCATATCTTTTGTAGTAAAGGGATGTTGTCCTCAATGTCAGCAGGTTAAGTTTGGTGGAAATAAGGGATGATTTCCCTTCATTTGTTATGCATTCAAGTGCATTTTCCTGAGTTTTTTTGCTCGTTTCTCTTTTTTTTCATATTTTTGCAAATATGATGAGGTTTATCTCTTTTGGTAGTGGAACAAGTGGAAATTGTTGTTGCCTTTTCACCGAGCATGATGGCTTGATGATTGATTCAGGCGTTGGATGCAGAATGTTGAAAAAGCGATTCTTCCAGTATGGCTTGTCAATGTCAAGTGTTAAGCGTATCCTGATCACCCACGACCATTGCGACCATATCCAAAGGGTCGGGAGCCTTAGTCACGATTTGAACATTCCTGTTTTTGCAACAAAGAAAGTTCACGAGGGAGTGGAGAAAAACCGTGGTGTCGTAAGAAAAATCGATGGCGCCAACATCAAGTATTTGGAAAAGGACAAGACTGAAGTCATAGGAGATTTCGAGATCACTCCTTTTGACGTGCCCCATAAATGCTCGGATAATGTTGGTTTCTTTATCTCTCACGAGGGGGTTAACTTTTGTCTCATCACTGATGCCGGATATGTCACAGAGACAATGAAGTCTTTCATTCGAAAAGCCAATTATCTCGTCATTGAGGCTGATTATGACGTGGAGAAGTTGGCAAAAGGCAACTATCCCTATTTTAGAAAGATGGAAATAATGAGTTCGGTGGGACACCTAAGCAACTTGGATTGTGCAATGGCTTTGGCTGAGAATGCCACGTCTGAATTGAAACGCGTATGGCTTTGCCATATCAGCAGCAACAACAATAGCCCTGAGATAGCATGCGAAACGGTAACGTCTGTCTTAAATCAACATGGAATTGTGGTGGGGGAGAATTTTCTTATGGAGCCCCTTAAAAGGTGCGAACCTACTGGAATATACGACCTTATATGATGTCTCCAGCCAAACTTGACATGGCTTTGTGGTAAGCGGAAGAGAGGTCAACTCCAATACTTTCTGTCATGTGAGGAAACGACCTCACTATGCTTACGTATGCGATGCCTGTAAGAGTGTCACCTCTGAACTCCATTCCTGGAAGTACGGGCAAACGATAGGTCTCCAATGGGTCTATGCCGGCTTGTAGGAGAGCGACTGACTGCATTGCCAAAAGACGCACTTGGTTGCCACTAAGACCGTCGAGAAGTCGTATGACCTGTATCAACATGAGAACGGTGTCCGACGATGGCTCTATCGTCTTTGGGGAAATGGGAGTTTCAATCGGTTTTTCTTCCTCTTTCCTATTCTCCCTTCTTTCCTCCTCTTCTTCCTGCACATTTGATGTAGTCTGTGCGACTTCCTTATCTGTCGCATCATCGCATGCCTCGTCTTCTTTCATGGCAACGGATTCCCCTGCCATCTCTTCTGCCGAGAAAAGCATTAGTTGGTTGGGAGATTCTTGGTGTTTTTTCCGTTTTTTCGCCATGTGCTGAAGAATGGAGCGTTGATGACAAAGAGTGAGTGGCACTTCACTATTTGCCATTATTATAGTGAAGTGCCACATGCGTAAGTGAATCAATAAGCAAACAAAGGATAGTCCTTCATCGTGGCATTCACCTTTTCACGTACCCGGGCTATGGTTTGCTCGTCTTCAGGAGCGTTGAGTACCTCCTCGATTAGTTCGGCGATGAGCACCATGAGGTCTTCTTTTGCACCTCTGGTAGTAAGGGCAGGAGTTCCCAATCGAATACCTGATGTCTGGAAAGCGCTGCGAGTGTCGAAAGGAACCATGTTTTTGTTGACAGTGATGTCGGCTGAAACAAGGGCGTTCTCAGCGACTTTGCCCGTAAGGTCGGGATATTTCGTGCGCAGGTCAACCAACATGGAGTGGTTGTCTGTACCGCCACTGACGATGCCGAAACCACGCTTAATCAGCTCGTCGGCAAGGGTGCGGGCGTTTGTTTGTACTTGCTTTGCCCATGCCTTGAACTCGGGCTGCAATGCTTCGCGGAAAGCCACAGCCTTGGCTGCTATCACGTGCTCTAATGGACCGCCTTGGATGCCTGGGAATACAGCACTGTCGAGCAATTGGCTCATTTTCTTCACCACTCCTTTCGGGGTTGTCTTGCCCCATGGGTTGTCGAAGTCTTTGCCCATCAAGATGATGCCTCCACGAGGACCACGAAGGGTCTTGTGGGTGGTGGATGTTACTATGTGTGCATATTTCAAAGGATTGTCAAGCAAACCTGCTGCGATAAGTCCTGCTGGATGTGCCATGTCTATCATGAGCAATGCTCCAACCTTGTCGGCTATCTCGCGCATGCGCTTGTAATCCCATTCACGGCTGTATGCAGAACCGCCACCAATGATCAATTTGGGCTTGTGCTCTATGGCAAGGGCTTCCATCTCGTCATAATCCACACGGCCGGTCTCCTTGTTCAAGTTGTATCCCACAGGCTTGTACAGAATTCCAGATGTGTTGACGCCTGAACCATGAGACAAGTGGCCACCATGTGCAAGGTTTAGTCCCATGAATGTGTCGCCGGGGTTGAGGACGGTTAGAAGAAC
The DNA here is from genome assembly GCA_900315745.1 of uncultured Prevotellaceae bacterium. Classification (GTDB taxonomy): domain Bacteria; phylum Bacteroidota; class Bacteroidia; order Bacteroidales; family Bacteroidaceae; genus Prevotella. The sequence continues at coordinate 62,741 of ONAG01000002.1, read as the reverse complement.
GGCAGCATTGGCCTGGGCACCAGAGTGGGGCTGTACGTTTGCCCATTCAGCGTCAAACAATTCCTTGACACGCTCACGTGCAAGGTTCTCCACCTCATCTACCACCTGACAACCGCCATAGTAGCGCTTGCCGGGAAGACCTTCGGCGTATTTGTTTGTCAGGTAACTGCCCATGGCTTCCATTACCTCGTCGCTGACAAAGTTCTCGGATGCAATCAGCTCCATGCCTTTTAGTTGGCGTTGGTGCTCTCTTTCAATTAGATCAAAAATCTCTTGGTCTCTTTTCATTTTTATTATGTTTTTTTCAAAGTAAATGCTTGAATGGATGTTAGTCGATGATTTCCACATTGTTTATGTCTTGTTCCTTGTCGCAATAGTGACAGCGGAGCACTCCACGTGATTTATCTACTACATGGAAGATGGTTGACATTGGTTCGTTGTTGGTGATGCACTTGGGGTTGTTGCATCTCACTATTCCACGCAATTCGTCTGGGGTCTCCACAGTCTTCTTTTCCACCACTTCAAAGTCGTGGATGATGCTCAGTACAACATTGGGTGCCACCACAGACAGGCGGGATATTTCATCGTCGGTGAAAAACTTGTCGCTTATCTTGATGATGCCTTTCTTGCCTACTTTGTTTGAGGGGTAGTTGAAACCTATTGTTACTGGTGACGACAGGGTTGATAGGCCGAGAAGGTTTACTACATGGAATGTCTTGTCTGTGGGTATGTGGTCGATTACGGTGCCGTTTTCTATTGCGGCAACCAACCGTTCTTTCTTGTTCATGTCGAGTTTTATTTCTTAAGAGGGTCGATGATGGTTGTGTCGTTTCTGATGTCGTCAAGACTTATTCCAAGAACATCACAAATAATGGCTTCGCGGGCATATAGACCATTGCGTGCCTGTTGGATGTAGTAGGCTTGTGGCGTGTCATCCACATCGTAGTCGATTTCATTGACACGTGGCAATGGATGAAGTATCTTCATGTTTGCCTTTGCCTTGGATAGCATCGATGCTTTCAAGACATAAGTGTTCTTCACCCGCTCGTATTCCATAAGGTCGGAAAATCTCTCCTTCTGCACACGCGTCATATACACTATGTCAGCATCCGATATGATGTCCTCGTTCAGAATGGTGTGCTCCTCGTACCGAATGCCCTTTTCCTTGCAGTAGAGCTTGTATTCGGTGGGCATTCTTAGTTCGTCGGGAGATATGAAGTGAAAAGTAGGGTTGAAATGACGCATTGCCATCAGAAGGGAGTGTACGGTGCGACCATATTTCAAATCACCAACCAGGTAGATGTTCAGGTTTTCCAATGTGCCTTGTGTCTGGTAGATGGTGTATAGGTCGAGCATGCATTGGGAGGGATGTTGGTGTGCTCCGTCTCCTGCATTGATGATGGGTACAGGGGATATCTCACTCGCATATTGGGCTGCTCCTTCTATATAATGGCGCATTGCTATCACGTCGGCATAGTTGGAAACCATGAGGATGGTGTCTTTCAAGGACTCGCCTTTGGAAACACTCGAAGCCTTGGCATCGGAAAAGCCTATAACACGCGCTCCAAGGCGGTTGGCTGCTGTCTCAAAACTCAGGCGAGTACGTGTGGATGGTTCATAAAAGAGCGTCGCCACTACCTTGCCCTTGAGAATGTCACGATTGGGATGTTTCTCAAATTCTTTCGCCATTTCTATCATGTAGAGTATCTTCTCTCGTGACAGGTCGGCAATTGTTACAAAGTTACGTCTGCACATCTATTTTTTGTTTTACTCCATTACTCAAAATGGGGATGATGATTTTCGAGTGCGAAGTTAAGCATAATTTTTAATTTATTTGCCACTTTTCAAAAGAATTATTGTAATTTTGCAGCGCACAATGTGTATTTATTGCTCTATGACGGGACAGGCTGATTTATGTGTAATCCATTTTTGATTTTTTGCCAGAGGGCTTGATAGTTTGTGGATTCTGAGACATCTGACTATATGCTTGCAGGATAAACAAATAAAAAGTGGCGAGGAATGAATGGAGATTATGAAAATCACGGGTGCCCACCATAATGATTAAGAAAATTTCATAAAACAAGTTATATTGTAGTCATGAGAAGAAATTTCGTGCGATTCCTATGGGGAATACTCTTGGGCTTGATCGTAATCGCTGCAGGAGGTGCTGTCGCCATTTGGAACGGATGGGTGGGGTACATGCCCAACATGGATGAATTGCAAAATCCTATCAGCAAATATTCTTCACAGGTGTATTCCGCAGAAGGCAAGTTGATGGGAACATACGCCTCAAGTAGGGACAATCGTATTTCTACTCCTTACAATGGCATTTCTCCCAACATGGTTCATGCACTCGTTTCTACCGAGGATGAAAGGTTCTACGAGCATTCTGGAATAGATTTCAAGGCTCTTTCACGTGCTGTGCTCAAAAGAGGTATCATGGGAAAGGAAAGTGCCGGTGGCGGCTCCACGATAACACAGCAGTTGGCAAAGCAACTCTATTCGGAAGTGGCTCACAGCAAACTGGAAAGACTTTTCCAAAAGCCAATAGAATGGGTGATTGCCGTAAAACTTGAAAGGACATTCACCAAGGAGGAAATAATAACAATGTATCTCAACTATTTCGATTTCCTCTATAATGCTATTGGTGTCAAAAGTGCTGCCAAGACTTATTTCAACAAAGATCCAAAGGATTTGTCTGTTGTTGAATCGGCTACTCTTGTAGGACTTTGCAAAAACCCATCTTTCTTCAATCCCGTGAAATACCCCGACAGGTGCTTGGAGAGAAGAAACATCATTCTGACACAAATGTACAAGGCTGGGTATATCTCTGAACAGGAATGCAGAGACTATCTGGTGGAACCTCTGAAACTTGACTTCCAAAAATCGGGTGACAGGGATACAGCATTGGGAATAGCACCGTATTTCCGTGAGTATCTCAAGCAGTATATGTCGGCTAAAAAGCCTGATAGAAAGGATTATCCAGACTGGAAATTGGCTCAATTCCACATGGACTCGATAGCATGGGATTCAGACCCGCTTTATGGATGGTGCAACAAGAACACACGACGTGGTGGACAGCCTTACAACATAAACACCGACGGACTGAGAATCTATACCACCATAGACACCAGAATGCAGAAATATGCTGAAGAGGCTGTCATCGAACACCTTTCCCAAACACTGCAACCGGCTTTCAATTCCCAAATCAGGGGTAGTGCAAGAGGACCGTTCTCCTCCAAAATGTCAAGACAGGATTATGAAAGGGTAATGAATAGGGCTATAAAGCAGAGCCATAGATACCAGATCATGAAGCAGCAAGGGGCGTCTGAGGAGGAAATCAAGAAGAATTTCAATACGCCTGTCAGAATGACGGTCTTCACTTACGGAGGAACTGGAGAAGTGGAAAAGGTGATGTCTCCTCTTGATTCCATCCTTTACTACAAGCAGTATCTAAGGGCAGGATTCATGAGCATGGATGTGCATACTGGTGCTGTAAAGGCTTATGTGGGCGGACCTAACTATGAGTACTTCCAGTATGACATGGCAATGGTTGGAAGAAGGCAGGTGGGTTCCACCATTAAACCTTATCTGTATTCTCTTGCCATGGAGAATGGATACACTCCTTGTGACTTGGCTCCAAATAGGGCGCAGACTTACTATGTGGCAGGTGGAAGATGGACCCCAAGAAATGGCAGCCGTGCAAGATATGGTGCCATGGTGACTCTGAAGTGGGGTCTTCAACAATCCAACAACTGGATTTCTGCATACCTCATGAACAAGTTCCACCCCCAGGCTTTGGTTGACTTGCTTAAGAAATATGGTATCAACAATCCCAATGTGAAGGCTACCATGGCGCTTTGCCTTGGTCCTTGCGAGGTTACTGTAGGAGAAATGGTAAGTGCTTATACCACATTCGCCAACAAGGGAATCAGATGCGCTCCTTACATGGTGACGCGTATTGAGGACAGTGAAGGCAACATTATAGCTAATTTCCATCCTATTTACAATGAGGTGATTAGCGAAAGCAGCTCTTACAAGATGCTCGAACTTCTTAGGGCTGTGGTTGAAGGTGGTACGGGACGCGGTGTCAAGGCAAGTGTTTCTGGTGAAATAGGTGGCAAGACGGGTACTACCAACAACAACGCTGATGCTTGGTTCATGGGCATAACACCGCAGCTCGTGAATGGTGTATGGGTGGGAGGCGAAGACCGCGACATCCACTTCTATTCAATGGCTCTCGGTCAGGGCGCCAAGGCTGCATTGCCTATATGGTCGAAATACATGAGAAAAGTATATGCCGATGCCAGTCTCGAATACTCATCAAGTGTGAAATTTGACGTTCCTAAGGATTTTGATACTTGTGAGGACAAACCATCTGCAGACGACTATACCATCGAGGATATTTACGAATAATAAATTCTATTGCCTAATTAAAGCTACATCCTAACTATGAGACAAATAATAACACATTTTACCGACGACGACTTGTACAAGCTTTCCATGTGTTGTGCCGTAATCGACAACTATCCAAGAGCTATGGTAAAATACATGTTCGTAGATAGAAACAACACTGTCTATCCTGAAGGTTTCGCCGATGAACTCAACAGGCAGGTTGAGGCTCTTGAGAGTGTCTCTGTAACCCAGGAAGAGATTGATTTCATGAAAAGGAAATGCTATTATATCCCCAATTGGTTTTATCCTTATCTGAAGGGATTCAAGTTCTCAAAGGAATGGGTAAAGGCTTGGCAAGATGAAGAAGGGCATCTGCATTTGCAAATAGAGGGGTATTGGGCAAACACAATACTTCTTGAGGTGAAATTGCTTGCCATCATCTCTGAATTGTTCTATATCATGACAGGCCAAACAGACAAGTTGGATTATGACAAGTGCTATGAAAAGGCGTACAACAAGGCTGAACGTCTCCTCGGGGCTGGGTGTGTGTATAGTGACTTCGGTACGAGAAGAAGGGCTTCGCTTCAGGCTGAGGATGTAGTGGTAAGGGCAATGAAAGAATGTCAGCTGTCCAAGAAATGGGAAGGTACATTCGTGGGAACAAGCAATGTGTATCTCGCCATGAAATATGACCTTACTCCAGTAGGAACAATGGCTCATGAGTTTATATGCGCCATCGCTGCCATGTATGGTCCGCAGATGGCAAACCACATGGCAATGAATGCTTGGAGGCATACTTTCCGTGGGGCATTGGGTACCTTCCTTTACGATAGTTTCGGATGGCATTTGTTCAGCCTCAATTTCTCAGAGGATTTCGCCAACTTGTTCAAGGGCTTGCGTATTGATAGTGGCGACAATTATGAACAGCTGCACAAAATTGTTGATAAATACCATTCTCTCGGTATCGACCCAAGGTCCAAACAGGTCATCTTCAGCAATGCTCTTGATACAGATAGGGCTATTCAGATTCATGAATATGCAAAGGACTTGTGTCAGCCCTCATTTGGCATAGGAACTCATTTCACTAACGACTTCGATGGGCTTGCACCCATGAACATCGTGATAAAGCTCGTGGCTGCCAAAATCACTGAATCTTGGGATTTCTATAATGACACGTGCAAAATCAGCGAGGACAAAGGAAAGCATACCGGCAAACCTGAAGTAATTCGCCGGTATATGGATACTATAAATTTCAAAGAGGACTAAGTTTTCTTAGTATTGTATTCCAAGACCATCAAGGATGCCGCGAATCTCATTGGCTACACCCATTATGCCGTTGATCGCTCCATCCTTGATGCCCTTTGCCATATAACGGGCGCATTGGCTCTCAAGTTCGCCTATGGTTTTCCGCTCTGCTGGGGTGTAGTCAAATTTTGCCATCTTCTTGCGTATCTTCCAGAAGTCCTGGACGGCATTCTCCCAGTCTTTTGTTGTATAATAACTTCCATTGTCGCGAATGTCATTTGCCAGTCGCTCCATCTGGCTGATTGCTGATTGTTTGGTGGAACAAGAGGTGATGACTGTCATACTTGCCATGCCTATCATCAGTGCCACCATGGTCTTTCTGATGCTCATAGTTGTTCTATTGCGTTTTTTTGATTTCAATTGTATGGTGGCAAATATATTAAAAAAAAGCGAAACGATTCTCTTGCGTAATAAATAATAAGTTTTTTTAACCTGAATTGGTCTTTAGGAATTCAAGGTGGCACGGCGTAAGATATGGACAAAATGCCTGCTTAGGAAAATAAGTAGGTGATCAAAATTAGATGATAGTATTTTATGATTTATTTGGATGCAGATTTTTCTCTCGGACGAAGGAACATAGCGGGCTATGTGACTGAGGATGAGTGGAAAAGATGCGCCAAAGAAACATAAAAGACTATGCAACACCTACAAGATTGATAGTTACAGATAATTTGATTACCTACATACTTGATAGACACATGCCGAAACAACCCATGCCACCGCAGTGGTATATAAGGCTGCAAACAACGCCCAACGCCAACTGCCTGTCTCGTTCTTTATGGCGGCTATCGTGGCTATGCACGGGAAATAGAGCAATACAAAAAGCAGGAAACAGTAGGCGACCAATGGCGTTATGCCTTCTGCTGTCATTTTGTCGTGGAGTGTGCTGTAATGGCTTGTGCGTTCTTCCGACTCATTATCGGCAACTTCTTCCTCGCCTGTATATAGCACTCCCATGGTGGATGCTACAATTTCCTTTGCGCCCACACCTGCTATCAGTCCTACATCGAGTTTCCATGTGAAACCCTGAGCTCTGAATATAGGCTCTATCGCCTTGCCTATGTGCCCTATGTAGCTGGCTTCTTGTTGCTCTTGTTTCGATAGACTGTCATCGTGTGGGAAATAGCCTAATGCCCATACTACAATGCTCGCCACAAGGATTATGCCTCCCATCTTTTTAAGATATTGCTTGCCTTTCTCCCATGTGTGACGTAGCATTGCCTTACCTGTGGGGATACGATAGGGGGGAAGTTCCATGACAAATGGGGTGTCCTCGCCCTTGATTACAAATCTGCTGAAGATGCGGCTCATTATCACTGCGGTGAATATGCCTATCACATATAATGATATCATTGCCAATGACTGATACTCTACAGCAAAGAATGCTCCTATCACCATAATGTATATGGGAAGACGTGCCGAACAACTCATGAAGGGAAGTATGAGCATAGTGATGATACGTGACTTGCGGCTCTCTATTGTGCGTGATGCCATCACGGCAGGAACATTGCATCCAAAACCCATTATCAAAGGTATGAACGACTTGCCATGCAGTCCCATCTTGTGCATTAGCTTGTCCATAATGAATGCTGCACGAGCCATGTAGCCTGAGTCTTCCATGAACGAGATGAAGGCATAGAGTATAAGTATCTGGGGAAGGAATACTATTACTGCTCCTACACCGCCTATCACGCCATCTACAAGCATGTCTTTCAACGGACCGTCGGGCAAGTTCTTGCTTGTCATTTCGCCAAGCCAGGAGAAGAGGGCTTCTATCCAGTCCATTGGATATTGGCCTAATGAAAAGGTGGCTTGGAACATCACGTATAGTATCAGCACGAATATTGGAATGCCGAGATATTTGTGCGTGATTATCTTGTCGAGGAAATGGGTGGCTCGATAGGTGTCTTCTTTTGTCCCTTGCTCATAGCCTGCTTCTTGTAATGCGCCATGGATGAAGCCATATTTGGCGTCCATGACGGCAGTTTCGCTGTCTTCCTTGGTGTCTTCCTTGATTTGCGCAGAGGCTTCATTGCGAATCGATAACACTTTGTCGCCTCCATCGAGCTGCCGCACAAATCGTTCGGCATCTTTATCCATCTCAAGCAACTTGATGGCAAGATAGCGCGTGGAATATTTCGTGCGGACCTTCTCGTTCTTCATCAGTTCAGCCTTCACTTTCTCTATTCCTGATTCCACGTACTGACCATGGTTGATGTGGATATGGCGATAGACACTCTTGTTGGGACGAGGACCATGTGCATAGTCGTCTGAGTGGTCGCCACCATGATGGTTCTCATATTCCTTGTGCCATTCTGCTATTTCTGCTGCCACTTTTGGGTTGATGTTTCCATCCTTGTCCACAAAGTCGTTGCCTTCGTAGATGTTGATGATGATGTGGAACAACAGTTCCACCCCTCTGCCGTTTTTGAATACAGTAGGAATCATGGGGACACCAAAAAGCTGTCCTAATTTTGCATGGTCGATGTGGTCGCCACGACGCTCTGTCTCATCATACATGTTGAGCGCGCACACCATGCGCAAGTTCATGTCTATCAATTGTGTGGTGAGATATAGGTTGCGCTCCAAATTGCTGGCATCTATCACATTTATCACCACATCAGGGGTCTTTTCCACTATGTGCTTGCGAACGTATAGTTCCTCCGGACTGTAAGCCGACAGTGAATAGGTGCCTGGCAAGTCAACTATGTTGAATTCGTAACCTTCGTATGTGGCGCGACCTTCCTTTGCATCTACCGTCACACCCGAGTAGTTGCCTACGCGCTCATGTGCTCCTGATGCAAAGTTGAAAAGGGAGGTCTTGCCGCAGTTGGGGTTGCCCACCAAGGCTACATTGATGCAGCGGCGTTTCTTCTTGGCGGCATGATGTAACTTGTGGTCTGTCAGATTGATGCTTTCGCCTGAGTCGGATATTTGGGATGTAGGCAATAATATGTCGTCAAACTCTGCCTTGGCGGCGTCTTCAGCACTAACAATCTCCACCATGGCTGCTTCGTCGTGGCGAAGACTTACCTCATAGCCCATCAATTTGTATTTCACAGGGTCTTGAAGGGGGGCGTTGAGAAGCACCTCCACTATCGTGCCTTTTATGAAGCCCATTTCCACAATGCGCTTACGGAAACTTCCGTGTCCCAGCACTTTCACAATTACACCTTTTTCGCCTGTATGCAATTCCGATAATTTCATGGGTGATGGTCTATTTTAGTCCTTTATATTCCGCCAAAGTCATGGCTTCTGATTACAACATGCAAAAGTAATAAAAAAAGCAAGCATGAACATCATTATCCATGCTTGCTTTGGTCAAAATACCTTGAAATGATGATGTCGTTGCCTCATTTTCCGACCTCTTACCTATTATTGGTCGAAGTAAGCATTCAGTTCCTCTTCCGCACTGTGATTCTCATTGGAGAGGTCTTTCACTATCTTGCCATGTTCGAGCAGTGTGATGCGCGGACAGATGTCGATGGTGTGAGCCAGGTTGTGGCTACTGATGATGATTGTGGCACCTGTTGTCTTATTGTAATCTACCAAGGTATGCTTCAGCACATTTTGGCTCGATGGGTCGAGAAAATTGAACGGCTCGTCGAGGATTACAAGTTCCGGACGGTGGAGCAGGGCGGATATTATGCCGATTTTCTGTTTGTTGCCTGCAGAGAAGTCTCTGATGAGTTTCTTCTGGTCTAATATCTCTCCTGCCATCAGGTGGTCGTACTCATGTATGCGGTTTTCTGTCTCGGTCTTGTCAAGACCGCTTACCTTTCCGATGAAATCAAAATATTCTTCGGGGGTGAGGAAGTCAATGAGAAAGCCGTCGTCGATGTATGCTCCTGTGTGAGATTTCCACTCCTCACTTAAAGATGGGTCGATGATGGTGGGCGTCTCTCCCTCTTCTGCTGTAAATTGATATTCCACATTTCCCGAATCTGCTTTCAGCAGGTCGAGCATCAGTCGAAACAAGGTTGTCTTGCCGGCACCGTTGTTGCCTACAAGTCCCATCATCTCACCATGTTTCACTTCATAGGTGTCGATGTCAACCGCTACTTTCTCCCCGAAAGCCTTGCGTAGATCTTTGATGTAAATATTCATACCTTATTATAAATATGATTTCATACCAATCCTCTGCCGTGGCAGTTCTTGAACTTCTTGCCACTTCCACAGGGGCATGGGTCGTTGCGGCCTGGCAACTTGTCTTTTCGGATGGGTTGTGGCGCCTGACGTGCTGTCTCACGGGTGTCATGACTGGCAGCTGCTTTCTGGCCTTGGTCAACCATCTCGTCACCCTTGCTCTCTTGATAACGCTGGGTGTGTTGTTCGGGTGCGGCTTCCTGCACTTGTTGCTGTTGAACCAATTGTGGGATTTGACCACGCATCAGTATCTCACAAGTGCGGTTGTGCATGTCGTCTATCATGTTGTCGAACAACTTCGCACTCTCTATCTTGAAGATCACCAATGGGTCTTTTTGCTCGTATGAGGCACTGTTCTGGACATTGCGCTTCAATTCGTCGAGCAGGCGGAGGTTCTCTTTCCAGAAATCGTCGATGATGTGGAGCATCACCACTTTCTCGAATTGTTTCACAACCGACTTGCACTCAGTGTCGTAGGCTTCTTTGAGGTCGCATGGGATGTTCATGATGCCACGGCCATCGGTGACGGGCACGTTGATGCGCTCGTACATCTGGCCTTGTTCCTCATACACCTGCTTGATGACTGGCCAAGCCACTTCGTGGATACGGTCTGTGCGGCGCTTGAAGGTATCCATCACCTTTGTGTATGATTCTTCTTCAAGGATGTCGCGCTTCTTGTTGACAAGGTCTTCCTCGCTGAAGGGGCATTCCATGGCAAATACTTTCAGGAATTCTTCCTTGCATGCCTTGTAGTCGGTGCTGTTGTTTTCCACGATGCGAACCACTCTGTCCCAAATCATGTCGGAGATGTCCATGCCGATGCGCTCACCCATCAAGGCGTGGCGACGCTTCTCATAAATCATCTTGCGCTGTTGGTTCATCACGTCGTCGTATTCAAGCAGGCGCTTGCGAACACCAAAGTGGTTCTCTTCCACCTTCTTCTGTGCTCTTTCGATGCTGTTGCTTATCATGTTGTGCTCGATACGCTCGCCATCTTCAAAACCAAGACGGTCCATCACCTTGGCGATGCGCTCTGAACCGAAGAGGCGCATGAGCTTGTCTTCCAACGATACGTAGAATACGGAAGAGCCTGGGTCGCCTTGACGACCGGCACGACCACGCAACTGGCGATCTACACGACGGCTCTCATGGCGCTCTGTACCAATGATGGCAAGACCACCAGCGGCCTTTACTTCAGGAGTCAACTTGATATCGGTACCACGACCTGCCATGTTGGTGGCTATCGTAACAGCTCCCAAACCATCTGTACTGCGTCCTGCCTGTGCCACAATGTCGGCTTCTTTCTGGTGTAGCTTGGCATTCAAGACGTTGTGGGGGATTTTGCGCATGTTCAACATGCGTGAAAGCAATTCTGATATTTCTACGGATGTCGTACCCACAAGTGTCGGGCGCCCTGATTCGCGCATGGCAACTATCTCATCGATAACAGCCTTGTATTTCTCTCGCTGTGTGCGATAGATGCGGTCGTTCTGGTCGTTGCGGGCAACTGGCTTGTTGGTTGGAATTTCTACTACGTCAAGTTTGTAGATGTCCCAGAATTCTCCTGCCTCCGTTATGGCAGTACCTGTCATGCCAGCCAACTTGTGGTACATTCTGAAGTAATTCTGCAAGGTGATGGTGGCGTATGTTTGTGTGGCTGCTTCCACCTTGACATGCTCTTTGGCTTCTACTGCCTGATGCAAGCCATCACTCCAGCGCCTGCCTTCCATTATACGGCCTGTCTGCTCGTCAACTATCTTCACCTCTCCATCTATCACCACATATTCGTCGTCCTTGTTGAACATCGTATAGGCTTTCAGCAGCTGTTGAAGGGTATGGACGCGCTCGCTCTGCAGGGCATAATGGCTCATGTATTCATCTTTGAGCTTCAGGCGCTCGTCTTCGCTGAGGTCCTTGCGATTCTCAAGATCCGACATTTGGGCTGTGATGTCGGGCAGCACGAAGAGGTCCTTGTCTTTCACCTGCTTAGCAAGCCATTCTGTTCCCTTGTCTGTCAGGTCAACGGAATTTATCTTTTCGTCAACCACGAAATACAGAGGTTCCACTGCTTCAGGCATGCGGCGGTTGTTGTTTTGCATATATTCCTCTTCAGTGGCAAGCATGCCTGCCTTTATGCCTTCTTCTGAAAGGTATTTGATAAGAGCCTTGTTCTTTGGGAGGGCCTTGTGTGAGCGGAAGAGTGAAAGGAATCCTTCCGTAAGCATTGCCTTGTCGTTGGTCTCTGTACCTTTTGTTATCTTTTGTCTTGCGTCGGCAAGGTAGTCGCTGGCAAGACGACGTTGCACGTTCACAAGTTGTTCCACCAAAGGTTGGAATTCTTCAAACATTTGGTCGTCGCCACGCTCCACAGGACCTGAAATGATGAGCGGGGTTCGGGCATCGTCTATCAGCACGGAGTCCACCTCATCGACAATTGCATAGTTGTGGGCTCGCTGGACAAGATCGGAGGGGGAGATTGCCATGTTGTCACGTAGGTAGTCGAAACCGAACTCGTTATTGGTGCCGAAAGTGATGTCGGCTTGGTATGCCTTGCGACGCTCTGCAGAATTGGGGCGGTGCTTGTCGATACAATCTACCGAAAGACCATTGAACATGTAGAGCGGACCCATCCATTCTGAGTCACGTTTGGCAAGATAGTCGTTCACGGTCACAACATGCACGCCATTGCCTGTCAATGCGTTAAGGAATACAGGAAGGGTGGCCACAAGGGTTTTTCCTTCACCAGTTGCCATTTCTGCTATCTTTCCTTGATGAAGCACGGCTCCACCGAATAGCTGGACATCATAGTGTATCATGTCCCATTTCAGGTCATTGCCGCCTGCCAGCCAGTGGTTGGAGTAGATGGCGTTGTCTCCTTCTATTCTTACAAAATCCTTTGTGGTGGCAAGCTCGCGGTCGAAATCTGTGGCAGTTACAACCACTTCGTCATTCTCTGCAAAACGACGGGCTGTGTCCTTTATTATGCTGAATGCTACTGGAAGTACCTCGTCAAGTGCTTTTTCGTATATCTCAAGAATGTTCTTCTCTATCTTGTCTATCTCGTCAAATATCGGCTTGCGCTGGTCGATGGGAGTTTCCTCTATCTTCAATTTCAACTCTTCTACCTTGGCTCGCTCTTCTTTCGCTGAGTCTTGTACGAACTTCTTTATCTCAGCTGACTTCGCACGTAAGCCATCGTGGCTCAGGGCTTGTATCTCCGGATAAACAGCTTTAACGCGCTCTACTATAGGCTGGATCAGTTTCATGTCGCGTGTGGACTTGTTGCCGAACAACGACTGCATAATCTTTAAAAAACCCATTTCTTTTTTTATTTCGTTTTTGTTTGTTGCTTCAATAATCGTGCAAATTTAAGCATTTAATTCCAAACTGCCTTGTTTTTTACGATTGATTATGTTTATTTTGTGGATTATCGGGATTTTTGAAGTCTTTTTGACTTTCTCCTCAACAATATGTTGTGGGATATAATCCTCAACAGCAAAGATAATGCCAATATTAGCATTCCTTCCGCGTATTTTTGGAAAAAAACTCCCAAAACGAACAAAATGCATAAAATAAACCATGCTTTCCACCACCAATGGTCTTTGCCCTTGTGACTGTTGCGGCACAGGGGGAAGACAAAAAACAGATGGAGTGGATTGAGAAGCAGAATCTGCAAATTGAGACTTACTGTAGGGTGGTGTGAGAATATCATCAATGTGAGCACCAATCCCGACAGCCCGCAGACGAGCAGCATCACCAAGTCGTAGCCCCATTGCATTTTTAGTGTCTTCTGCTCAACGGCAATAATTATTAAGGTGATTGTCAGCAGAATGATGAAACATGCCGTTGGACTTATGGGGAAACCTTCTCCTTCCACTTGTATCCCTCCTTGCAAGACATCAAAGGTATGCTTTACCAATGGGCGTTCTTTATTATCTGAGAGAATTGTGGCTTTTAAGAAGTCTCTCATCAGATTTGATGGCAGGAATTGTTGCTGGCTTCTCGTCGTGGGTTTGTCTGCGTTCATGCCGAGGAGCAGGTCTATGCCGAATTGATTCCATGGGTAATTGGATGTGCAGGCATGAACCATGTCGCGGAAGGTGATGTTTTCGTCTATATCATTATTGTAATCTATTTTGCCTCCTAAATGGTCTGTTATCATGTCACGGGCGCGGGTGGTGCAGTTGTCGTGGAAGAAGTTGTAGCGATAGGTCACATTTTCTGGAAGGGCATTGATGGCCAGCGCTTGCATGATGGCTTTTTTCTCCGATTCTGTGAGATTCAACACTTGTTGAGTTACACTGCAATTATAGTAGGAGTATTCTGCAAGAAACTGGTTCATTGTGTATGCTCCCATGCAATAGTCGGTCAGGCCGAATATGAAACGGGGGATGAAATAAGGCTGGTCGAAACTGAAAACACCATAATTGATGACAATGTCTTGACCTGTGATGCTGTCACAACATCGAATGGCTGTGTGCCCATACAGACTGTATATCTCATCATGTGGCGAACAGGTCAGCAGACTTATTTCCATATTACGAAACTGACTGTCCTGGTTGTCGTCTGCAAGACACTTAATGCTTGTGAATAAAAGCATTGTTGATATGAATGACATCAGCCAAATGCGGTGGGCTGATGGCGTGGAGAATGTTTTCATGTTGCAAAATTAGTAATTTTTGCAACATCCCTAACGTTAATAGTCGTTAAAGTGTTGCCTTGCCACGCTTTTTTTACTACCTTTGCCTAAAATTTGGTGTATTATAACCTGAATAATGGGAAATAACAAGAACAAAACCCGCGGACGTCAAGGTTTGCAGGTCTTTACTTTGTGCATTAGCACTTCTATGGTGCTTATATTATTAGGTATGGTGGTGTTGACCGTATGTACGGCAAAAAACTTGTCTGCCTACGTGAAGGAAAATCTCAAGGTCACCATGCTGCTTGGGCAGGACATTACTGATTCTGAGGCAAAACAGTTGTGCGACAACCTCTCTGCAAAGCGATATATATATGCTTTGGAGTATATTAGCAAAGAGCAGGTGCTTGAAGAGCAAACCAAGGAACTTGGGGTTGACCCGTCTGAGTTTGCTGAAACCAATCCTTTCGTTTCTTCTGTTGAGTTCCAACTTAATGCGGATTATGCCAATACAGACTCCTTGAAATGGATTTCTGAGGAATTGACAAAATTGCCCGATGTAACGGAAATCAGATACCCTGAGGATTTGATAGACAGCGTTAACAAGACTGTTCGCAAAATCAGTCTTGTGTTGCTTGTTCTTGCTGCTCTGTTGCTCGTGGTTTCATTTGTGCTTATCAACAACACAGTGAAGTTGGGCATCTATGCAAGGAGGTTCAATATCCACACAATGAAACTTGTGGGGGCTTCTTGGAGCTTCATCAGAAGGCCATTCGTCAGACAAGCCATTGGACTTGGGTTGCTGGCGGGCATAATTGCCATCGCTGTTTTGGCGTTTGGCATGTATATGCTTTATCAATACCAGCCTGATGTAATGGAGGTCATAACCTGGGAAGTGTTGGCTATCACTTGTGCTGCTGTATTGCTCTTCGGCATCATCATCACCACATTGTGTTCATGGTGGTCTGTGAACAATTTCTTGAAGATGAAGGCTGGAGAGCTGTACAAGATATGACAATGTGTATGGCTGTGTCGCTGAAATTGGGCTGATGATGGATTTTGGCATATTGCACATTATATTAAATGCCCAACGTTTTCAGACGACGACTTCAAATGTTGTTTTAGAACATTTCTTATAAAAAATCAATTTATAATTTAGAATATGGACAAGAGAAACCTGGCTTTTGGGAGAGCAAATTTTATCCTGCTGGCTTTTGGAATGGTGGTGGTCATTTTGGGATTCATCCTCATGAGCGGTTCTGGTTCTACAGAGACTGAGTTCAATGCCGACATTTTCAGCCCCATGCGTATCAAGGTGGCTCCTATAGTGTGTTTCGTTGGATTCGTGTCTATTATCTACGCCATTATCTACAGGACTAAAGACAAGGAGAACAAGAAATGACTTGGTTGGAGACTATTATCATTGCCGTGGTTGAAGGACTTACGGAGTTCTTGCCTGTCTCTTCTACCGGACACATGATTATCACCCAAAACCTGTTGGGAATACCACAGGGTGACGCATTTGTGCATGCCTTTACTTTCATCATACAGTTTGGTGCCATCCTTTCGGTGGTTTGTCTATATTGGAAGAAGTTCTTCAAACTCAACAACTCTCCGGCTCCTGCGGGCAGCAATGCATGGCAGAAGTTCTTGCATAAGTTCAGATTCTATTGGCTGCTTTTCATAGGTGTCTTGCCTGCTGTAATCATAGGACTGCTTGCCAAGAAGTCGGGATTGCTCGATTGGTTGCTTGACAGCGTTGAGGTGGTGGCTATCATGCTGGTGCTTGGTGGTGTCTTCATGCTCTTCTGCGACCAGATGTTCAACAAGGGAAATGACGCTAATGAGGTGGATGAAAAAAAGGCTTTCAAGATAGGTCTTTTTCAGTGTATCTCAGTCATTCCTGGCGTATCAAGGTCAATGGCTACCATCGTTGGAGGCATGACACAGAACCTTTCACGTAAAAAGGCTGCCGAGTTCTCTTTCTTCCTTGCCGTTCCAACAATGGCAGGTGCTACATTGCTCGACTTGCTCGACTTGTTCAAGGAAGAGGCTTCATGGGCATCGTCACACAATATCGCCATGCTCATCCTCGGGTGTGTCGTGGCTTTCATAGTGGCTCTGCTTGCCATGAAATGGTTTGTGGCTTTCCTTACCAAATATGGATTCAAGGCTTTCGGTATATATAGAATCATTGTGGGAGGTATAATCATCGCATTGTTACTCACAGGGCATTCCCTAACCATGGTGGACTGATGGATCAAAAGCTAAACGAAGAGTTTTTCAAGCAAGGGACTGTCTTGCCCATCGACAAACCTTATAAGATGTCGAGCTTTGGCGCTCTCGCGCACATAAGATACCTCCTTTCACAACGTCTTGGGGTGAAAAGGGTAAAGACAGGTCATGCTGGAACTCTCGACCCTTTAGCTACAGGTGTGCTGCTTCTTTGCACGGGCAAAGCTACCAAACGGATAGAGGAACTGCAAAGTCACACCAAGGAATATGTGGCTACGTTGAAGTTGGGGGCTACGACAGCAAGCTATGACAAGGAGCATACCGTGAACTTCACTTTCCCGACAAAGCATATCACACGGGAGAGGGTGGAGGAGGCATTGAAAATGTTCGTAGGAGATATAATGCAGGTGCCGCCTGAATTTTCGGCTTGCAAAGTGGATGGCAAAAGGGCATATCTCCTAATGAGAAAAGGCAAAGACGTGGAACTCAAGGCAAAGCCTATCAGGGTGGATGAAATTGAGCTGCTCGACTTCAACCCACAATCAATGACAATGGCAATAAGGGTGGTTTGTGGAAAGGGTACTTATATAAGGGCACTCGCTCGTGATATAGGTTTCGCACTCGACAGTGGGGCTTTCCTTACATCGCTTAGACGTACTAAGGTGGGAGAATACTCCGTGGATCAGTGCATTCCTTTTGATGATTTCTCTGCATGGCTCGACAAGCATGTAGTGTCTCAGTGACCAACCAAATAATGTAAATATAGTTTTTTAACGCTATACAATATGAAATTATCCCAATTCAAGTTTAAACTTCCAGAAGAGCAAATAGCACTTTATCCGACTTTCCATCGTGATGAATGTCGCATGATGGTCGTTCACCGCAAGTCAGGGCGTATCGACATGTTCAGAACCGACGAGAATGGAGAACCTCTGACCAATGAGGATGGGTCTCCACAATTCATCGAATTCAGACATTTGATAGAGTATTTCGACGAGGGGGATGTCTTCGTGTTCAACGATACCAAGGTGTTTCCTGCCAGGTTGTATGGAACTAAAGAGAAAACTGATGCCAAGATAGAGGTGTTCTTGCTAAGAGAACTCAACGAATCTCTACGACTTTGGGATGTGTTGGTGGAGCCGGCACGGAAAATCAGGATAGGCAACAAACTCTTTTTCGACGATAGCGGCACCATGGTGGCTGAAGTCATAGACAACACTACAAGTCGCGGCAGAACACTGAGGTTCTTGTATGATTGCCCTCATGACAAGTTTAAGCGTGAGTTGTATGCGCTTGGCTCTGCTCCACTACCTCATTATATCATCGACCATGAATCAGAAAAGGAAGTGGTGGATGAGACCGACCCCACAAAAACCAAGATTGTCAAGGTGAAGGATAGACCGGTGTTGCCTGAGGATATGGAGAATTTTCAATGTATATTTGCCAAAAACGAAGGCGCTGTCACCGCTCCTGCTTCAGGACTTCATTTCAGTAGGGAATTGATGAAGAGAATGGAAATCAAGGGCGTGGAGTTCGCTTTCGTCACCATGCACTGTGCCCTTGGCTCATTCCATAGCATCGAGGTGGAAGATCTCACCAAGCACAAGATGGATTCAGAACAGATGTTCATCGAGAAGGATGCATGTGACAAGGTGAATGCTGCCAAAATAGAAGGCAGGCATATCTGTGCTGTGGGAACAAGTGTTGTAAAGGCAATGGAAACGGCGGTGGGTACCGACGGACTGCTGAAGGAATATGAGGGATGGACCAACAAGTTCATCTTCCCACCTCATGAATTTGCTCTCGCTGATTCCATGGTGTGCAATTTCTATCATCCTCTCTCTACTTTGCTCATGTCGGCATGTGCCTTTGGTGGTTATGACTTGGTCATGGAGGCTTATCAAAAGGCTCTCGACAATGGCTACCGCTTCGGATGTTATGGCGACGCCATGCTGATTCTTGATGATTGACAAGCACGTCGTTTTTCTTGGAATTGGCTCTAACTTAGGCGACAGGCAGGCCAACATATCCACAGCTGTCTCTCTTATCGGAAAGAGGGTGGGGGATGTGGTGAAATGCTCCTCTCCTTTCTTTTCAAAACCGTGGGGATTTGAATCGAAAAATGATTTTGTCAATGTTGTGGTGGCTTGTTCCACTTCCCTGGCTCCCTTGCAGTTGCTTAAGGTTACTCAAGGCATAGAAAGAGATATGGGAAGAAAGAAGAAGACCGATGGGCGCTATCACGACAGGATTATAGACATAGACATATTGATTTACGATGATTTGCATGTGGATTATCCCAATTTGAAAATCCCACATCCGCTTATGAAGCAGAGGGATTTCGTGATGGTACCGCTCCAAGAAATACTTTAATTTTCAGACTGTTTATACTATAGGCAGGTGTTCATGATTAAGAAATATGAACACCTGCCTATGTCATTGTGGCATGGTGGGCAGAAAATGAAAAACCCCCAAAAGACATCCTTTGTCTTTCGGGGGCAAGATCTTTTGCTTGCTTCTGTTATCTGCGCAGACCTAATGCCTTGATAATGGCACGATAGCGCTCGATGTCGCGGTCGTACAGGTAATTCAGCAGGGCACGGCGTTTTCCTACCAATTTGGTCAGCGACCTTGCGGTAGTATAATCTTTACGGTTCTTCTTCAAGTGCTCCGTCAAATGGGATATACGGTATGAGAACAATGCTATCTGGCTCTCAGCTGAACCAGTATCAGAGTTGGACTTTCCGTATTTTCCAAAGATCTCTTCTTTTTTTGCCTTGTCTAAATACATCTTTTTGTTTTGAAAATAATTGATAAATGGTTGTGTTTGCGAATTTCGCGGTGCAAAGGTACTGCTTTTTTCCGAATCCGCAAACTTTCTTCTCTTTTCTTTTCTCATTTCTCATCGTTTTTTCCCAAAATTGTGCTTTTTTGTTTGTATTCCTTGCGATTTTTCTCTTTTACTTTGTCATACTTGGTTCACATGAAGGACAAAACTTTGAAAATCACTTGCATGTTACAGCTAATATTTGTAATTTTGCAACCGCTTTTTGACATTGGGAACAAAATGGTTTTTATCTCAATGTCTGTTAGATTTTTAAGGTAAACATCATGCAGGACATCAGAAACATTGCCATCATAGCTCATGTTGACCATGGGAAAACTACTCTTGTGGACAAAATGATGCTGGCAGGAAATTTGTTTAGGGAAGGAAAAGAAATAGGAAATCAGGTGCTTGATAGTAATGACCTCGAAAGAGAAAGAGGCATCACTATCCTGTCCAAGAATGTGTCAATCAATTACAAAGGAGTGAAAATTAACATTATAGACACTCCGGGACACTCTGACTTTGGTGGCGAGGTTGAGCGTGTGCTCAATATGGCTGATGGATGCTTGCTGCTCGTGGATGCTTTTGAAGGACCAATGCCTCAGACAAGATTCGTATTGCAGAAAGCATTGGAAATTGGACTAAAACCCATAGTTGTGGTAAACAAGGTTGACAAACCCAACTGCCGTCCGGAAGAGGTCTATGAAATGGTTTTCGACTTGATGTTTGCTCTTAATGCCACTGAAGACCAACTGGATTTCCCTGTTGTCTATGGCAGCGCTAAGAATGGATGGATGGGAGAGGATTACAACAATCCCACAGAAGACATCACTTACCTGCTCGACAAAATCGTGGAAGTCATACCGGCACCCCAATTCATTGAGGGCACACCGCAGATGCTGATTACTTCTCTCGATTACTCCAATTATACTGGTCGTATCGCCGTGGGACGTGTGCATAGGGGCGTTCTCACCGAGGGAATGAACATCACGGTGGCTCATAGAGACGGTTCAAAAGAAAAGACGAAAATCAAGGAACTGCATACTTTCGAGGGTATGGGTCATGTGCGCACGAAAGAGGTGGGCAGTGGTGACATCTGTGCCATCATAGGGCTTGAAAAGTTTGAAATTGGAGATACCATCTGCGATGGGGAAAACCCTGAACCGCTGCCGCCAATTTCGATTGACGAACCTACAATGAGCATGCTGTTCACGATAAATGATTCTCCTTTCTTCGGACGTGAAGGCAAGTGGTGTACTTCACGACACATCAACGAGAGACTGCAAAAGGAACTGGAAAAGAACCTCGCTTTGAAAGTGAGCGAACTTGAAGGTTATACCGATAGGTGGATTGTCAGCGGTAGGGGTGTGCTTCACCTTTCAGTGCTTATCGAGACCATGCGCCGTGAGGGATATGAACTGCAAGTGGGACAACCTCAGGTTATCTACAAGGAAATTGATGGAGTGCGCTGTGAACCTATTGAGGAACTGACAATCAATGTGCCTGATGAGTTTGCAAGCAAGATGATCGACATGGTGACGAGAAGAAAGGGAGAGGTGACTTCCATGGAGACTCAAGGCGACAGGACAAACATCGCTTTCGACATTCCTTCAAGAGGTATCATCGGACTCCGTACAAATGTTCTCACCGCCAGTCAAGGTGAGGCAATCATGGCTCACAGATACAAGGAGTACCAACCTTACAAGGGTGAAATATCCAGACGTATCAATGGTTCGATGGTGGCTTTGGAGAATGGTACGGCATTCGCATATTCCATTGATAAATTGCAAGATAGAGGAAAGTTCTTTATCGACCCAGGTGAGGAGGTATATGCCGGACAGGTTGTCGGTGAACATGTTCACGACAATGACTTGATTGTGAATGTCACTAAAGCCAAACAGCTCACCAACGTACGTGCAAGTGGCAGCGATGAGAAGGCGCGCATCATACCGAAAGTCATTATGAGCCTCGAAGAATGCTTGGAGTACATCAAAGCTGACGAACTTGTGGAGGTCACACCCAAGAACATACGCATGAGGAAGGCTATTCTCGACCACAACGACCGCAAGCGTGACCAGAAAAATAATTAGGCGTATTCACATATCACAAATGCAATGGTGGCTTTCTAATTGCTTAGAATGCCACCATTGCTTTTTTTCCAATATATATAGGCTCAAAATAGCCTATAGTGCTTCTATGAATTGGCGGGTCACTTCAAACGAACCATCTGCCATGCGACTCCAGAAATCGAAATATTGTGAGGCTTTATGGTCGCTGAGTGGCACGTCGCTGATGATGCGGAAGGAGATGAATGGAATGCCAAGCAAATGACAGGTTTGCGCTATGGCGCAGCTTTCCATGTCAACAGCCTTTGCCTCTGGGAAGTGATTTAGTATCTCTTGCATCTTTTCGCGACTGTCAACAAACCAGTCACCACTCACCATGAGGCCGCTATGTATGCGAGTGGAACAGTCGATGTTCTTTGCCACATCAAGCAAACGTGAGTCGGCTGGATAAATGGCAGGCATACCAACAAACTGACCATATTCTACTTCTGAGCCGCAATAAACGTCATGGTATGTGTAGCTGCTGCCTACCACCACCTCGGTCACCTGAAGGGAGGTGTCTGCTCCGCCAGCGCATCCGGTGGAGATTACGAGGTCGGGATGGGTATGTTCCACAAGCATGGATGTTCCTACGGCGGCATTCACCTTGCCTATGCCGCATTTCTGAACAACAAGTTCTTTGTCGCCTATTTTACCTAAATAGAAACATTGACCATTGTCGGCGTGCAATTCTTTCTCGTCTGACAGAATTTGGCGAAGCTGCACCAATTCCTTGTCCATAGCTACAATAATGCCTATTTTCATTTTATTATGGATTATAATTGATTACTATAAAAGTGATTCGTCTTTTTGTTTCAGTTTTAATCAGCATTTGCAAATATACATTTTTTTGATAACATATATGCATTAGAAATTATTATTTTTTCTTGTCTTCTTTCATTTTGCAATCCTTTTATTTGTTGGAAGCGCGGGCGCCCTCGCCCGCATCAATTGTATATAGCATCAATATTATTCGTCATCAATAGCGATAACTACCTATCCGGCGTCCAATGCGTGTGGGGTAATAAATAATCCAAGTAGTCAGGGAGTAAGGGAGTGGCAAAATTGCGTAAGGGAAAAAGCGGGTGTAACCCGCACAAACAATCGCAACTATGTTGCGTAAAAACCTTCACGGCGACCGCTTCTAAGGGAGCGGTACCTTAGTGAATGAGCACCGAGCAGGTGCGGTTGAGCCCTCACCCGATGTCGGGAGGGGGACGGGGGGTGGGTACCCCTCCTTAGGACCAAAGAGGGGGCGGGGTGGTTGTGACCATCCAAGCCGAAGGTTTGGGAAAAACGTTAATAGGGGCTTCATTTTGTGTGTTGCCCAATTCGTTACTCGGAAATGAAAACAAAAACTTCGTGTTTTGTTTTGCATTTCGCTCACCTTGCACTATCTTTGCACCTAAACTTACAACATCTAAATAAAATTGACATGAAAAATTTGGATTGGGCCAACTTGTCATTCGGTTATAGACCGACAGACTACAATGTGCGATGCTACTATCGCGATGGAAAATGGGGTGAGATTGAAATTTGCTCCGACGAATATCTGAAAATTCACATGGCTGCCACATGCCTGCACTATGGACAGGAGGCTTTCGAGGGCCTGAAGGCATATCGTTGCCCCGATGGAAAAGTGCGCGTGTTCCGTGTTGATGAAAATGCTGCAAGATTGCAGAGCACTTGCAGGGGCATACTCATGCCAGAGGTGCCAACGGAACTTTTTCAAGAGATGGTGGAAAAGGTTGTAAAACTCAATCAAGAATACATCCCTACTTACGAGAGTGGTGCCACACTATACATCCGTCCATTGCTCATCGGCACAAGTGCCCAGGTTGGTGTTCATCCTGCTTCTGATTATATGTTCCTTATTTTTGTGACACCTGTCGGACCGTATTTCAAGGGTGGATTTGCAACCAACCCATACGTCATCATCAGGGATCATGACCGCGCAGCTCCATTGGGAACTGGTATTTACAAGGTGGGTGGAAACTATGCCGCAAGTCTTTTGGCAAACAAGAAAGCTCATGACTTGGGATATGCTTGCGAGTTTTATCTCGATGCCAAAGAGAAGAAGTACATCGACGAATGTGGTGCAGCCAACTTCTTTGGTATCAAGAACAACACTTATGTCACACCATTGAGCACTTCCATACTGCCAAGCATCACCAACAAGAGCCTCATGCAGGTGGCTGAAGACTTGGGAATGAAAGTGGAGCGCAGACCTATTCCAGAAGAAGAACTGGAAACCTTCGAGGAGGCAGGTGCTTGTGGAACAGCTGCAGTCATCAGCCCTATCTCTCGCATTGATGACCTCGACTCGGGCAAGAGCTATGTGTTCAGCAGCGACGGACAGCCCGGACCAGTCTCTCGAAAGCTATACGACACCCTCAGAGGCATTCAGTATGGCACTATTGAGGACAAACATGGTTGGACTAAGGTCGTCATTGGATGAGCAAAGGTAAATTGGCCAAGTTTGCCGACATGGCAAAATATGAGAACGTGTTCCAATACCCTTATTCGGTGATGGAACACGTTCCTTTTGATTTGACTGGCTCTTGGCGGGAAAAATACTTCCATAACGACAATCCCATAGTGCTCGAATTGGGATGTGGCAAGGGGGAATATACGGTTGGACTGGCACGTATGTTTCCTGATGTCAATTTCATAGGGGTTGACATAAAGGGGGCAAGAATGTGGACTGGTGCCACGCAAGCCTTGCAGGAGGGACTTGGAAATGTTGCCTTTTTGCGCACACACATCGAGATTATCGACCGCTTTTTTGCACCAGGCGAGGTGGATGAGATTTGGCTCACTTTCAGCGACCCTCAAATGAAAAACCCACGCAAGAGGCTTACAAGTACGTTCTTTCTCGAAAGATACCGCCGTTTCTTGAAGGAGGGTGGCATCATTCACCTGAAAACCGACTCCAATTTCCTGTTCACATACACCACATTCATGGTGGAGAAGTGCAATCTGCCTTTGTTGTTCCGGACGGTGGATCTATATCATACGGATGGCATTGATGCTGATACCCGTCAAATCCTTTCCATTCATACTTATTATGAAAATATGTGGATAGAAAGGGGCATCAACATCAAATATATGAAGTTCCGTCTTCCGCATGATGCTTCCCTCGTGGAACCTGATGTGGAGATTCCTCTCGATGAGTACCGCAGTTATAGGCGCGACAAGAGAAGTCCACTTGAAAAAGCTAAATAGCTTGCGCACCTCCCTCAAGAGAAGCCAATAAAAACACCCTCGGCAAACCAATATTTGCCGAGGGTGAAATGTTTATTGTAGCACCTTGATGGGCTCGATTGTCAACATACCTTCTCCAGACGTTTCATCATCGCAAACATGAAGATGGCAGAGAGCAGGCAGAGACCGATGAATACGCACCAGACGAGCCAGAGCGGGAACTTGCCCCAAAGCAAACCACCCACCATGACGAGCTGGTTGCCAATGGCAGTGGCGACAAACCAGCCACCCATCATCATGCCCTTGTATTTTGGAGGAGCCACCTTGGAAACGAAGGATATGCCCATCGGTGAGAGCAACAACTCGGCAAATGTAAGTACGAGATAGGTGGATATCAGCAGGTTGGGAGTGACATCTGCCACATGCTTTCCTACCAATTCGCCATCCACCATCTCCGTCTGAGGCAGAGGCAGACCCACAGAGGCAACAGCCATAAGGCAGTATGCCAAGGCTGCCACCAACATACCATAGGCAATTTTGCGGGGTGCCGACGGCTCCTTTCCCTTCTTTGCCAATGCGCCGAAGATTGCCATCGACACAGGAGTGAGGGCTACCACATAGAATGGGTTGAACTGCTGGAAGATAGGAGCGCTGACAGCAACATCACCGTTCAGTCCGCTGTATTTCCATACTAAGAATCCTACGGCTGCGAGTATGACAACTGCTGCTATGCCCTTCTCACGTGAGGTCTTTCCCTGGAACAACGAGAAGAGTGCATAAACGATGAATATGATGGCTACAAGGTTCCAAACATCAAATGCCATGCTCTCCACGCCCGATGAACTTTGTGCTGTGAACTCATTGGCGAAATATGTGAGCGACAAACCGTTCTGATGGAACGCCATCCAGAAGAACACCACGACGGCAAATACCAGGCAGAGTGCCACGATGCGTTGCTTGGTCTCCTCGGCTGTCAGTTCCGGCTCTTTTGGTTGTGTGGTGGTTTCTGCGGCTTTTGCCACACTCTTTGAACCTTCTGTATGACGGAAAGTGGCTCGGAAAGCGTAATATATGGCGATGGAGACGATGAGCGAGGCACATGCCACTGCAAATGAGAAGTGGTAGGCATCGTTGCCTGAATAGCCCCACACATTCTCGGCATATTCCTTTATCTTGATGGCAGCCGTGGGAGCGAAAAGGGCGCCGATGTTGATTGCCATGTAGAAGATGGAGAAGCCTGAGTCGCGCTTGGAACTATAACGGGGGTCGTCGTAAAGGTTGCCCACCATCACTTGCAGGTTGCCCTTGAAAAGTCCGGTGCCGAAGCCTATGAGCAACAGGGCTGCCAGCATGAATATCAAGGCGAAAGTGTCGCCGCCAAGGGGAACGGAAAGAAGCAAGTAGCCCACAAACATGATGATGATGCCTATGGTCACCATCCTGCCATAGCCGAACTTGTCGGCCATGATGCCACCAATGAGGGGGAAGAAATAGACCAGCATTAAGAATGAGCTGTAGATGGTGCCTGCCACACCGGGTGAAAGTCCGAAATTAGCTCTTAAAAACAATGCGAATACTGCTATCATCGTGTAATAGCCAAATCGCTCGCCAGTGTTGGCAAGTGCCAACGCATAAAGTCCTTTAGGTTGTCCTTCAAACATGATTTTTGTTATTTTGTTTTTCTATTCTATTTTAAGGGTGATTATGGTATCTTCAGATAGATTGTGACAAAATTACTGAAAAAAAGTGAATAGCATACATTATTTTATAATAATATTTTATCTGGCATTGATTTTTCTTGTTTCTTTACATTTCTTGGATGGTTTACATGCTCAGAACATCCAAACAACCTTTTATTATATCCTTTTTGAACATCTACTTGTCAAAGTAAGAAATAAGGAACAAAGTAAATTTATTAGACTGAATGTAACCAATAATGATACATTTTGAAGGGTAAAAAGTTTAATAAAAAACGTTGGTTAAACTATTAGTAACATCATGCAATATTAATATTACTTACTTTTTATAAATTTGCATCGAACTATTATCAACAAATAATATATGAAAAAGCATCATCAACCGATTCTGTGGCTGCTGCTCGCCATGAGCAGTTTGGCCGCAAACGCACAAGGGCTGAAAGACGCCTACAAAGACTATTTCACCATCGGTGTTGCATTGAACCAACGTAATGTGAGCGACGAGAGCCAAAAGGCGCTCGTCATTAAAGAGTTCAACAGCGTCACCGCAGAGAATGACATGAAACCAGGAGAAATCCACCCAAAAGAAGGTGTGTGGAACTGGGAAAGAGCAGACAAGATAGCCAATTTCTGCCGACAGAATGGCATCAAGATGCGCGGTCACTGCCTCTGCTGGCACTCTCAGTTTGCTGACTGGATGTTCACCGACAGCAAGGGTAATCCTGTGAAAAAGGAAGTGTTCTATGAGCGTCTGCGCGAACATATCCTCACCGTCGTCAACCGCTATAAGGATGTGGTTTATTGTTGGGATGTGGTGAATGAGGCAATGGCAGATGATGGCCGTGGATGGCCGGGACGTGAACAAAGTCCATACCGCCAGTCAACTGCTTTCAAACTTTGTGGCGACGAATTCATTGCAAAGGCTTTCACTTTCGCACGTGAAGCAGACCCTAATGCCATACTCATTTACAACGACTACAGCTGCGTGGATCCTGGCAAGCGTGAGCGCATTTACAATATGGTGAAGAAAATGAAGGATGCTGGCGTGCCTATCGATGGTATCGGTATGCAAGGACACTACAACATCTACTTCCCAGAGGAAGAACTGCTCGAAACTGCCATCACAAGGTTTAGGGAACTGGTGAAACACATCCACATCACCGAACTTGACCTCCGCATGAACAATGAGAGCGGTGGCCAGCTGATGTTCTCGCGTGGTGAGGCAAAACCAATGGCTCCTTACATGTCGTCATTGCAGACCGACCAGTATGCACGCCTTTTCAAGGTGTTCCGCAAACACAAGGATGTCATCGACAATGTTACTTTCTGGAACCTCGGCGACCGTGACTCATGGCTTGGCGTGAACAACCATCCTCTGCCTTTCGACGAGCAATACAGGCCTAAGGCATGCTACAGGGCTATTCGTGACTTCAATCCCGACCTCGACAACCGCAAGCCAAAGGAGGATTTCGTGCCCAATACCTTGAACCAGCCAGGTCAGGAATATCCTATGGTGAATAGTGAGGGCTATGCTCGCTTCCGCATTGAGGCTCCTGATGCCAAGTCGGTCATCGTAAGCCTTGGATTGGGTGGTCGCGGCGGCACCGTGCTCCACAAGGACAAGGACGGTGTGTGGACTGGTACCACCGAAGGTCCTATGGATCCTGGTTTCCACTACTATCATCTCACCATTGATGGTGGCACATTCAACGACCCCGGTACACACAACTATTTTGGTTCTACAAGATGGGAAAGCGGAATCGAGATTCCCGCTCCTGACCAGGACTTCTACGCCATGCGCTTTGACATACCACATGGTAATGTGCGCCAAGTGCTCTTCCCCTCTAATAGCACCAATAGCGTGAGACGTGCATTCGTCTATACTCCTCCGATGTACGACAAGAACAAGAAAGAGAAGTACCCCGTACTCTATCTGCAGCATGGATGGGGTGAGGACGAGACTGCATGGAGCAACCAAGGACATGCCAACCTCATCATGGACAATCTCATTGCCGATGGTAAAATCAAGCCTTTCATCATTGTGATGACCTACGGCATGACCAATGACATCAAGTTTGGTGGTCTCAATTCTTTCACTGCCGAGGATTTCGAGAAAGTGCTTGTGGATGAGTTGGTTCCTTATATCGATGCCAACTTCAAGACCAAGGCTACCAAAAAATATCGTGCCATGGCTGGACTGTCGATGGGTGGAATGGAGACAAAGCTTATCACGCTCCGTCGTCCGGAGGTGTTTGGAGCATACGGACTGCTCAGCGGCGGCCAGTACGAGCCATCAGACATCAAGGACAAGAACCAGGTGGACCTCATCTTCGAGAGCTGTGGAAGCAAGGAGAGACCAGACGGTATCAATTCTTCCGTAAGTCATTTGAAGGAAGCCGGATTCAATGCCCATGGCTATATTTCTGAGGGTACCGCTCACGAGTTCCTTACATGGAGAAGAAGCCTCTATCAGATGGCTCAGCTCCTGTTCAAGTAACAACTGACAGCTTTTCTGCTTTAGCTTTGCAGAACCAATAACAAGAGGGTGTGTCAACATAGGCATGCCCTCTTGCTTTTTTGCCCTTTTTAAACTTTTCTCCCTTTTTGTGCGAATTATTGTTTTTTTTGTTTATTTTTGCCCAATATTTCTACTTAAAACAAATTACTAACCAAATTTATAATCAAATGAAAAAAATTCTTACTTTTTTAATGCTTATGGTGTGTGTCGTAGGGCAGATGAAAGCGGATACTGTGCTTTTTTCCGCTGATGTGACTGCAACAGACGCAGTGTCATTTAATGCTTCGAGCACAACGGAAATCACAAGTGACTACGCCGCCATCACAGGTGGAACAATGTATGCCATCAACCAGCAGACTTCAGCAAAAGAACTCATCAAATCAAATGCTGGAGCTGTGGGGTTTAGTTTTACTAATAACAACACCTTTTTCAAAATAGAGCTTGACAATCCCCTAAAAGCTGGTGACGTGATTGCTGCAAGAGGTGTGTCTAATACTGGCGGTCCAAGGGGCTTGTGGATTTCAACTGCAGAATCCAGACCCAATGAATGTTCTACAGTAGTTACTGTAGAACAAGCATCTTCTAATGCCTGGGTGGATTTGAAACCTTATACTATAGAAGAAGGTGATGATCTTGATGGAGCTATTATCATCTATATATACCGGGCCACAGGAAATTCAACTTATTTCGATGAATTTACCATTACAAGGGCAGGAGCAGAAGTTTCTTTGTCATTCCCGGCTGAAAACTATTCCGCCGACATCTCACAAGGCGCGAATTCATTTGCTGCACCAAAATTGACCGTTAACCCAGCTGATGCAGCAAGCGAAGTGACCTATACAAGCAGCAACACCAATGTGGCTACCGTTGACTCATCTTCTGGTGAGATTACACTTGTCGCTGCTGGTAAAACTACTATCACAGCGGCTATCTCCAACTCCACTACCTACAGTGATGCCTCCGCCTCCTACTTGCTGACAGTCACCGACCCCGCCGGTGTAGATGTTTCTGGCTCCATCACATGGGAACTCTCCTCACCCAACAACACCACCGGTGTGGCGAGTGAGGACCTTGCCAGTTATGTGAAAAACATCAACCTATCCTTGGGAAGCGCACTGTCGTTCAATGGTACACTTGAACTCAAAGGCGACAAGGCTGGATTGTATTCCACTAAGATAAAAATGAATGATGCAGGCACTGCTACTGATGACACCCACAAAATCCTGTTCACTTTCAAGCCCAATGCTGGCCTAACTTTCCATCCCACTAATGTCACCTTCACCGCCTCTCGCTGCGGAACAGACGGCGGAAAGATGGAAATCGACTGGATTGGCGCTGATGCAGGTAACATCCACTTGAAATCCACAGAGGCAAGCAAGACTTCTGACGACCCTGCTCGTGACAGCAATACTTCACAAAACTACACAGTATATAGCTTTGATATCAATCCGGAAACCGGAGCTGCTACTGGCGACTGTGGTCTGCAAATCATCCTCTATAATGCGAGTGGAAAAAGTTATGCCTTCCGCGACATCATCATCACTGGTACAATCGACGGCGTGGAGGAGACCGTGACCTCTTACGTCATCACCGCTGCAAGTGCTGACGAAACCATGGGTACGGTATCTCCAGAGAGCGTGGAGGTGGACGAGGGCGAGAGCGTCACCCTCACGGCAACACCGAAGACCGGATACATGTTTGTTTCATGGACACGTGGAAGCGATAGTGTCACATTGACTGACAATCCTCTCACCGTGGAAAACGTTACTGCCGCTGATAGCTACATCGCTAATTTCAAGAAACTCTTCAAGGTGGAGTATTCCGCCGGAGAGGGCGACAAGGGCACCGTGACCACCATCCTCAACCCTGAATATGTGGAAAGCACCTACACCTTGCCTGCAGCCAACTACTACATCAGCAAGGAAGGCTACACCGCCATCGGATGGACCACTGACGATGGTTTCACTATTTATGACTTCGGTGAGACCATCACCCTCACTGGGGACATCACCCTCACTCCTTTCTTCGAGGAAAGCATTATATCCCTTGATGAAATCAGCAGTGAACTCACTGTGACTTGGGACTTCACCGGCACGCCGGCACTCAATATCGAGGGTGCCACTGGCTATTTCGTTGCACAGGCTGAGGTGGGTGCCATAACCATCGACATACCTATGTTCATCGACAACACCACAGGCTCTGCCATCGAAGGCGTGAGGGGAAAGACCAACAACATCGGGCGGACAAACGCTCAAATCAACAAAGGCTCCAAGTTCACTATCCCTGCAGAGAAAGGCATGAAAGTGGTCATTACTTCTGCCTCCAACAACATCACCGAGACTACCGTGGCAGGACAAACGCCATCTTCCGGCAGCGGAACCAAAGTGGCTACATACATCTATGAAGGCAACGAAGCAACAGTTGACATCGTCTTCTCCGACGACGGCAAATACTACACCACTATACAGGTGACCTACCCGGCACAACCACAAGCCTACTCCTTCTTTATGAGCGAATATGGCTATGCCACCTATTACAACGACGAGACCGCATCCATCATCCCAGATGGCCTCAAGGCATCTGTTGTGGAGAGTGTCAGTGGCAAAGTGATAAACCTCATGGAAATTGAAGGCATTATTCCAGCTGGATGTGGAGTGGTGCTGGAAGGAACTCCTAATGAGTTATGCGTCTTCGTACCTACCAAAGAGCCTGGTACTGTCGGTGAAAACCTGTTGCGTGGTTCCTACGATTACGCCTACACCGTGGGTGACGATCCTGATGCCGAATACAAGTTCTACGCTCTTTCAACCAAGAACGGAAAGGTGTGTTTCTGTTGGATGGAAGAAGACGGGGGTAGATTCATGAACAAACCCTGCAAGGCGTACCTGCCCATCAAGCAAACCAGCTCGACACCGACATCGGCCAACGCACTATTCTTCGACAATACCGATGGTTTGAAAAACGTCCTGACAGAAGGCGAGAACGTGGCGCATCCCTCTTACAACCTCGCAGGCCAGAGGGTGAGCGATAGTTATAAGGGTGTCGTCATTACCAATGGAAAGAAAGTCATCAGATAGCATTTGACAACCGCAGTTAATATATTCCTGCTCAACTCAAATCTCTCTTTAGAGACTTCAAAACAAGGGGGGTGTGTCAATTTTTGACACACCCCTAATATTTCGCCCAGAAACCAACATCCTAAGGGCAATTAGCCCCGCCACAATCCCCCACATCCCTCCCACATCCTCCTCAGCAGCCCCGCCACAGCCTCCCCCTCCGTCCCGCCGCAGCCCCGCCGCAGCCCCTCCGTCCCTCCGCCCCGCCCAGCCCCTCCGTCCCTCCGCCCCGCCACAGTTCCAAGCGGTTTTGCCGCTTGGATAGCCTTTCGCTCCTACCCACCGCCAGCTATCCTTTCCGCCATCGCATTTAGGTGCAGGCATTGCGCCCTCGTTATCACCCTTTTCTCATAATGAAACTCCCATGGGCTTATCTGCAACAGCAACCCCCTGGCACAAGCATCAAATGCCTCACCAGAGGGTTTGTATATCTTCGGGAAGCCATTCTCCCTAAGCAGGATGATGCCGTAACCTCGGTTCATGGCCTCTCGCAACACCGCCTTTTCCTTTGGCGAGATGGCTGCACTTACAAGCACGCCACCACGTTCACCACATGCCAGCCATTCCTCTCTCAGTCGAGCGTTTTCCTCGTCGGTATATCGCCTATGTGCGATGACTGCCATCTTGTCGGGGATGTTCAGCAAGAACCTGTTACCCACCACTTGGCATTGCTCACCTGCCACCTCCATGCCAGTGAGCACGGTAAAAAGCTCCGGGTTCTGGCGTTTCATCATCAATCGGCGGGGATTGTCATCAAGATAGCTCTTCCAGTTGTCCAGTTGCCCCTCGTGCATGAGAATCTTGTCGCAGTAGCCCGTCTCGAACAAGCCTTGTCTTGGTGGTTCGTTCATGTTGAACAACTTCCAATAGGCAACGTTGCAACCAGATTTGAATCCAGCCACCACATTCCCAAGATTCTTGCCTTCTCCCATGTCCTCATTGACCCTTACAATCATGTGCAAGTGGTCAGGCATGATGCATAGTTTCCACACCTCCACCTGAGGGTAATGGCGATTGATCTTCTTTTGTTCTTCCTTGATGATTGCCCTTCCGAGGGCAGAGTACTCCACATAAGGAGCCACCTCACCCTCCAAGCATCCCTTCAACGCGCCAAGCAATGCCATACGCTCCTTCACCACAAGGGTCAGCATGTACGTTCCCTTGCGGCTATAGTCGTGCCATGGCGTGCGTCTCTTCATCGAGTGTTGTGTCTCGTACACCTCCACACCAGCAGCTATGGCTTCTTCGCGCGTCATAACTGGAAAACCTAATGTTTCAAGTCAAACAGGTAGGTTGCCTTTATCATTATGCCGTTGATGTTTGATTTGCCAAAGAAATCTCGTTTGGACGAACCATATATGTTGCCCAATCCATAATAATAACGGCCTTCAAGAAGAAAATGCCCCAAACGTCCGGCTGAATACTCCACCCCCAAGCCGCCAGCTATGCCATAGTCGAACTTGTTCTCCACTTCCATCGAATACTGCTCGATTGTCTTGTTTGAACGGTCGTTTAGGTTGATGTTGTCGAGACTGAAATTCATGTCTGTTGACTCACCAAGGCATACACCTATCTGGGGACCGGCTTGTATGAAGAAATTGAAGCCTTTGTGCTCTTTTCCCCAAGCCAAATGGGCAAAAACAGGTATTTGGAGGTAATTGATGGTCCTGCTGTATTCTTCCGCTCTCCCCCTCGTGGGATTTATCACTTTCGCATCTTGACGGTCCAAGATGTCTTCTTTCCATCCCGTCATCGCAAAATTGACCTCGCCCAAGACAGAGCATACCATGCTGTAATATTTCTCACATACATAGCGCACGCTAAAACCTGCTGTCGGACCAATGTGCTGACCTTGGTTGACTTTTTGCACAAAACCAACCGATGAGAGCGACACGCCCGCATTGCCACCTATCGAGAGGTCGTCGCGGTGCTCGCCTATCTGTGCCTTGATGCCGTTGGCAGCCAACAACATGGCGATGACCATAAGCAAGCGGGTAAGGGATTTGTCCTTGTGCATAATGTCATCAATAGTTTACTGACTCTATAGTGCGGTCGTTCTTGTAATGCACAAACATGAAATTCGTGTTCTTGTGCCCCTTGCCGGCAGGACGGAATTTCAGAGGTGATTGCACAGGCTTGTAGGTCATCTGACCTTTGCCGCCGTTGAACTTCTTGCCGAACTGGCTGAAGCCGCCTATGAAGAAGCATGCATGGTCGAAACCTGTTAGGGCAAAGCGGGGTAGGGCATCCACATCCATGTCTTTCTTGTATTTTTCCTTGTAGTTGTGCTCCACCCATTTGGTGTCTGCCGACAGGTTGTTGTAGTAGAAATATGTCGGTATGTATGCGTCATATTTGAAGAACAGGTCCATATATACCTTTGTGTACATCAGCCATTCCTTGTAGCCGAAGACAGAAACATGTATGTCGGCATTCTTTTCCGTCAGTGTGTTTAGCTTCTGGAAGGTGGTGTTCAGTGATGGCGAATGTTCGGTGTTGATTATCACCACGTTCTGCTGAGATAGGCTGAAAGCCTTTGCGAATGACTTCTCCGGGGTCTTCAGGCTTGTGAGTGAATATTTTATGGCGTAATTGTCCAGCTCTGCCCTTAGTTTCTTGGTGAATTCCCCTTTTGTGCTCTTCTCGTCCTCGCAATCTATGATTACCACATGGTAGTTGTTGAACCACTGTATGAAGTTTTTCACGGTTTGGGTGTCGAAGTCCGCAGGTGACTGATACACCTGGTATATGTTTGAGTATTCCTCCACGTCGTTGCCCGAAATGGAAAAGGGTATCACCATCATGATGTCGTTCTTTGCACAGAATTGTGCAAGTGGCTTCACCATCTTGGTGTAGAGTGGACCGATGATGATGTCGCACTGTGCAGCCTCTTTTTCTGCCAGCGTGGTGTTGATGTCGGCATCGATAGGCACATTCCATGCGTTCATCTCTATCGTTATTCCGTCTTTCTTCACGCGGTCGGCGCCCAACAGCAGTCCACGATAGTATTCCACCATTCGTCTGCCGTCACCGTCGTTGTCGTGGAGGGGAAGCATCACACCCACCTTCACTTCTTTCTTTCCCGTGACCTGGGTTGTGGCGGGCTTGGCGGTGTTGTCTTTTGAAGAACTGGGAGGGGTCTGGTTCTTGCCGTATGGAATGCTGAGCATTGTGCCGCGATTCAACTCGTAGCCGGGTTGTTTCATTTTGGGGTTCGCATCGATAAGCTCTTCCAGCGTAACACCATATTTCTTTGCAATGCCAAAGACAGACTCGTTCTTCTCAACTTTGTGCTGAGTGCGTATGTTTGTGGATTGACTATAGGATGCTGTGCATGTGATTAGCAGCACGAGGATGAAAAAACACTTTATTAGCTTCATATTCCAATCATTAGTATTAACACGGATGACTTTCCTTCCAATTTGCAAAGTTAATGCAAACATGGATAAAAAGCAAAAAGATTGCCATTTTTATTTTTACCTTCTTTATATCTAACGAAAAAGTCGTTCTGAAAAAATAACAACCTTTGTTTGTTGTTGGCAAAAAAATAGCTATCTTTGCAACTCAACAAAAACACAAGAAAAGTAAAATGGAATATATCGTTTCTGCACGAAAGTACAGACCCATGACATTCAGCTCCGTGGTAGGGCAGACCGCCCTTACTTCCACGCTGAAGAATGCGGTGAAGAATAGGAAATTGGCACATGCTTTCCTCTTCTGCGGACCGCGTGGAGTGGGGAAGACAACATGCGCTCGTATTTTCGCCAAGACCATCAATTGTGAGAATGTATCGCCCGATGGAGAGGCTTGCAACGAATGTGAGAGCTGCCGGGCTTTCAATGAACAGCGCTCTCTCAACATTTTCGAACTTGATGCGGCGAGCAACAATGGAGTGGAACATATAAAGGCATTGATGGACCAGACAAGGGTGCCGCCTCAGTTGGGACGCTACAAGGTGTTCATCATCGACGAGGTGCACATGCTCTCACCTCAGGCTTTTAATGCTTTTCTCAAGACATTGGAAGAACCTCCTTCGTATGTGATTTTCATCCTTGCCACTACCGAGAAACATAAGATATTGCCTACCATCATTTCACGATGCCAAATCTATGACTTCGAGAGGATGGACGTGCCCCATACGGTGTCTCATCTGAAAATGGTGGCAGGGAAGGAAGGTGTGACATACGAGGATGAGGCACTCAACCTTATAGCCGAAAAGGCAGATGGAGGCATGCGTGACGCATTGTCGATTTTCGACCAGTGCGTCAGCTTCTGCGGTGGAAACCTCACTTACGAAAAGGTGCTGCAAAATCTCAATGTCCTGGATAGTGAGAATTACTTCAAACTGGTTGACCTCAGTCTGCAAAACAAGGTGCCTGATGTGATGGTGTTGCTCAATGAAATTATTGAGAATGGATTCGACGGTGGTCAATTTGTCAACGGATTGGCAAGCCACCTGAGAAATGTCTTGATGGCAAAGAATCCCGGCACTCTGCCACTTATAGAGGCAAGCGACAGGCTCAAGACGAAGTTTGGCGAACAGGCGCAAAAATGCCCTGCCAAATTCATCTATCAAGCCCTGCGCTATTGCAATGACTGTGACGTCAACTACAAGGCAAGCAGCAACAAGCGCCTGTTGGTGGAGCTGACACTTATTGAAATAGCGCAGATAACACAAGAAGATGAGGCTGGCGCGGGGCGTCGCCCTAAGAAGTCTTTGAAATCCCTGTTCAAGAAATTGGTGGCTTCTGGTCAGAAAAATGCGGCAGCGCAGGTGGCCGCGACCGGACGGATGGCTCAACGGGTAATGCAGGCTCCCAAAGCCACTCCGGCACCACAAACGCCTGAAAGCACTCCTACAACGTCTCTCAATCCTCCTGCTGTCAGCCAGACAGTATCCACAAC
Source organism: uncultured Prevotellaceae bacterium (assembly GCA_900315745.1). Taxonomy (GTDB): domain Bacteria; phylum Bacteroidota; class Bacteroidia; order Bacteroidales; family Bacteroidaceae; genus Prevotella. The sequence goes on along the minus strand of ONAG01000002.1, from coordinate 25,649 downwards.
CAACACTCCGCCATTAACACCTCCGGCAAGACCATCATTGGGAATGAGGCTCAAGTCGGGTGGGTTCTCCACTTCTTTCAAGCAAATGGGGATGGCGAAAGAGGAGAAAACCGTAGTGGATGAAGCGGAAATCACCAACAAGGAGGAAAACTCGCAATTCACTCAAGAAGACCTTTCCAGAGAATGGCTGTCAATGTGCAATAGGATGATGGCTGTAAAGGAGCTCATTGGATTCTCCCAAAGGCTGAAGAATGTCCAGCCAAAGATAACCCAGCATCCGAACATAGAGCTGGTGATCGACAACAAGCAGTTGCTCGACCAAGCCATGAGCTATAAGAACAGGCTGCGCATGACGATGGCGAAATATCTGCACAATGGCAATATCGGCTTCAACATCCGTTTGGCTGAAGCCAATGAGGTGAAGCCGATATTGTCAAGAAGGGAAATTTTTGAAAAGTTGAGAAGGGAAAACCATGCCATCGAACAGTTGGCAGAGTTGCTCGACCTCGACATGGCATGAAGCTAAATCAGCGGCATTCCTATTTTCTTGCATTCTCGTCTCATTTCATCGGGCCAGATGCTGGCTTGAATCTCACCGATGTGCGCCTTTTGAAGAAGCATCTGGCATAGTCTGCTTTGGCCTATGCCACCGCCAATCGTGAGAGGCAATTTGCCTTCGAGAAGTTGATGGTGGAAGTATAACTCAGCTCGCTCTTGCTTGCCTGTTATTTCCAGTTGTCTTAACAGAGACTCCTTGTCAACCCTTATGCCCATTGATGACAATTCCAATGACCTGCCCAATATCGGATACCAGATCAGGATGTCGCCATTGAGACCTTTGAGCCCATTGTCACCCTCGGTGGACCAGTCGTCATAGTCGGGAGCTCTTCCGTCGTGTGGCTCACCATTGGAGAGATCGCCACCAATGCCTATCAGGAACACAGCACCATATTTCTTGCAAATGGCATCCTCGCGTTCCTTGGCGGTCATGTCAGGGTACATCTGCAGCAGTTCCTCACTATGGATGAAGTGAATGTCCTTTGGGAGGAAAGGCTTTATTTGCGGATATGTCTCACAAACCAAGTATTCTGTTCGGCGAATGGCACAATAGATGCGTTTCACCACATCTTTAAGATAGTCTATCGTGCGGTCTTTTCGTGTTATCACGGCTTCCCAGTCCCATTGGTCCACATATAGCGAATGTATGTTGTCAAGTTCCTCGTCGGCGCGTATGGCGTTCATGTCTGTATATATGCCGTAGCCTGGCTCTATCTCATATTCTGCAAGAGTCAGTCTCTTCCATTTCGCTAACGAATGTACCACTTCAGCCTTTGCATCATCCAGGTCTTTTATAGGGAAGGTGACGGGACGTTCCACACCATTAAGGTCGTCGTTGATGCCAAGACCTTTCAATACGAACAATGGTGCCGTGACACGATGAAGCCGCAATTCGGTGCTCAGATTTTGTTGGAAGAAGTCTTTAATCAGTTTGATGCCTTGCTCCGTCTGGCGCATGTTGAGTAGTGCCTTGTATTCGAGTGGCTTGATCAATTTGCTCATTTTTATCTTGCTTTTTAGCCTGATGTATTTCGTGTTTGAAAAAGTGGGATGATAGCTTTTTCTTTTGCGGTGCAAAGGTATATAATAATACTTATATGAAAGAATAAATGCCGAAATTTTTGCAAAAAGATAGCATTTTTTTAATTTTTATGTCATATTGACGTTTGTTTTTGTTCATTTACAATCATATCAACATTTGTTGGTGGGTTTTTTGGCAAAAATGATAATGTAAGCAAGCAAGTGATTGGGGAAGAAATAGCAATCCAAAATTTGTTCATTACAAGAATAATGCGTACTTTTGCATTTGCTTTTTATAAAGGTCCCGTAGCTTAGCTGAATAGAGCGTCAGATTCCGGTTCTGAAGGTCCAGGGTTTGAATCCCTGCGGGATCACGAAAGGTTAAATGTCTCGAAGATGAAAGCTCGCTTTAAAATCTTCGAGGCATTTAAGCTTTTGTAGGATGGCTGGCGCCAGCCTACGGGATAGATGTAATCAATCCAACGGGATCACTTTTGCAAATCGCAAGTGCTTGAAAATAAAGCACTTGTGATTTTTGTATAGGCTATTTGCCCCACATTTGCCCCACCAAATAATCTGATTCAGGGAATGAAGTGAACCCAGAAAGGTCTCCATGGATGCATATTGCATGGTTCAAGTATATAGTCGAGGTATTCATTTTTACACCTCGCTTTTACACCGTTTTCTTGTCCGAGCTTGCTCCCCAAAATCTTTTTTTGGCAGGGGCAACCACGTGTTAACGAAAGTTAACTCTAATTAGGCTTAGAGTTTTCAAAAACACCATTCCTTTTGACGTTTCCCTTCATAAAAATCGGGGATCGAAAAGCAAGCTTTCGACAACCCCGATTTTACATGTTGTATTTTCATTTTGTCATTATCCCTTTTCTTTTTCCCGTCGTCGGTACTCTTCGTAGGTGATGGCATTCTTCTTCCACTCCACATACTGTCGTTCCCTTTCCCTTTGCTCACGTTCATCATAAGCCCGATTCCTGTCATTCAGGAAATCACGAAGGCTTAGAATGATAATGGACGGGTCGAAGGTATTGTAGAAGTGACGATACTTCGCGGAGCAGAAATTGAAGAAGAACAGCTGCAGTTCGTCAACCTTCAGATAGCCATATTGCTGTGCTATTATCTTGACCAACTTCTCCGTCTGGTTGAAGTCCGGCATTTCCTTTATCCCCATGAACAGACACGCCTCTTGCACCTCAGCAGAAAGCCACACCTCTGCCGTCCCTTGTCCGTAGAGTTTGTTCAGTGATGCCAATGTGGGTGAGTTGCCAAAATAGCAATCCTTGGGATTGTTGCATATCTGCAATTGCCTGTCTGGATTGATGGCGACCAGGAATTCTTTTACCGTGGGGAACTTGTTCTTAATCTTCATCAAAGCTGGCGACAGGTTCGGTGCTTGAGCCGATGAGTTTATTGGCAAGTTGCAAGGTGGTCCGCTGGGATGCTTCCCTTCTTGCTTCAATTGATTGGTTGCAGTGTTGATAGTTGTTTCCATTGCGTAATTGTGCTAAATTGATTGGTTCCGTTTCCCATGTGCGGCAGGTTAGGAAGTTCGCAAAGTCCTTGCGGTATTTCCTGTCAGGTCGCGCCTGCACATAAAGGGGAACATAGGCGAAAATCGCTTTCTTGTCATCGTGTGATAGTGCGTTCCAACGTTGTCTGAGTTGTTCCTGAACACCTATTTGCTTGTCATACATCTCCCAAATTTCATCAAATGGGTAGTCATCACCTCCTATCATTTCCGCTTCATTGATGATGGAAGTGTTAGTTCCATCATCAATGTTCGGATTAGGATTTGGACTATGATTAGGATTAGGAATGCATGCGACGGGATGCGGAGGCAAACTGTCGTTTGCGTTCGTATGCGATGGCATGCGTTCGCAGGTTTCCTGCTGTTTGAAAGCATAACGTTTCTTGGCATTTGCACTGTTTTTCTGACACTTCTCTTTATAAGCATCTCTGCTGCGGTCTATCTGTGAGCGAATCATCGCAAATACCGACATCATTGGACCGGCAAATTTTGGCACAACACCCTCACAGGCATAGTCATAGATGGCCTTGAACATCTGCCCGGCTTCTTCATCAGTAAGATAGCTGATGGCATCTCGGTGTTCCGTGAAGAGCAGGATTGTATTTGAGTCTTTTGCCATATAGACCTCCTTTCTTGTCATACTTAGCCATTGAGCAAAGCCATAACATCACTGTATTTGTACATGACATGCCTTCCGCCAATCTTTCTGGAACGGAGATATCCTTGCTTGTTCCATCGCCAGAGCGTGGTGTAGTTCACATGCAGCAGACGCGCTGTTTCTTTACGTGTGATGAATCGCTTTCCTTCAGGAGCATCCTTCCCCGCTTCACTATCATTTTGCATGTTCATGGCTTGAATGGCAACGATGTTTTGTGCCATTTCGTTAACCAAAGAGTCAAGGTCATCCCTTGACATCACAACCAGTTGGTTGCCTAAGATTTTATTCTCGGAATTCATAACAAAAAAAATATATGTTAATTACTTATTCGTCTCTCATTCACGTGATGCCTTATGCACGAATCCTTTTGCATGCCAGATTTCAAGAAGCATCATATCATGTGTCTTTGTAACCAGAAGCACCACAGTGAAATCACATGCAAAAATACCACGCACCGTATCATGTGAGTAAAAAAACATCAAAAACCAGCCTTTTTTACCATCATTTTTCAAATTTGGTTCTAATTCAAAGTGGTGTTAGAACCAATTCTTCAGGTCAGATGAACAAAACCAAGCTCGATAGTGTTTTGTCATGAGGAGAACAGGATAAGCAGCGAGAGCAGAGCCATGCTTGCATAAACATTGCAGAGTCGTGAATGAGGTAGATTATTATTCAATTGGTAGAAAAATATTCAACCTAATAATTGAAATTTTAAGGTTCCTTTAAAAATATAAGATGTTCGTTTCTGCATTTCTTTCTGAAATCCGTGCAGATCATAAAATAAATCATTATCTTTGGGGCATAATTGAGTCATTTTCATCAGTCCAAACTACCACTGGATTATTAAGTGGAACAATTCGAGGTTCAATCGCAAATAGTTCCAGTTCGAGTTCGCAAATGACGAAGTACTGAGGCTAAAATTGTATGATGAGCATTTGAGGTGGAGTAACGAGACAAAGAAAGAGAATATTATGACAAATAGAGAACCTGGATATGTTAACATTCTCGCTAATCCTAACTTTAGAGAGGAGTGGGTGAAAATTGGCAAGAGCGCACGTCTTGTAGATGTGAGAATCAAGGAACTATTCTCCCTGATTTATGGAGATACTGCTTTATTAACAAGTGTGCAACATATGTAAATACGGTATATCGATGGGAAAGCGAAGAACTGATCAAGAACTGGCTGCCATAGCTGCTAAATATAGCTCGCTAAAGGATTTCTTTAGGAATGATCATTCTGCTTATATGGCTATCCGCAAACGTGGATTATTTGATAAACTGTGCGGAAATATGAAACGAGAATTAAGACCGGATTTGTCTAATGGAGAACTTGCCGAGATTGCGTCAAAATATGATAATCTGAAAGAATTCCGTGAAAAAGAAGCAAAAACTTATGCAATAATTGGCAAACGTGGATTGTTAAGAAAACTGTGTGGACACATGAAACGTAGTAAGAGGGATGTAACGGATGAAGAACTTGCTACCGTTGCGTCTAATTATGATAGTCTGAAAGAGTTTCGCGATAAGGAGCCTGCAAACCTCCAACTTATTCACAAACGTAACCTATTCGACAAACTATGCGGACACATGAAACGGGATGTAAGAAAAGACTTATCTGACGATGATCTTGCGGCCATAGCATCCAGCTACGATGTGCTAAGAGATTTCCGTAAGAACGATCCTGTGACATATTCCATTATTAGTAAGCGTGGTTTGCTTGATAAATTGTGTGGTCACATGAAACGAGAAATGTCTAAATATCGAACAGATAAAGAACTCGCAATGATAGCATCCCGCTATACTGTATTGAAGGATTTTCGCGAAAAAGAATCATCAGCTTATAATGCCATGCAAGAACGCGGTTTGCTAGAGAAACTATGCGATAATATGGAGCGTGAGCATAAACCGCACGTGCCTGATGAAAAACTCGCCCAAATAGCATCTCATTATACCGTATTGAAGGACTTCCGCAAGAATGAAAATTCGGCTTATTCAATGATATGCAAAAGAGGCTTGTTTAAGAAACTATGCGGCCACATGAAACGTGGCAGCAGAGATTTGACAGACGAATTGATTGCCGACATTGCGGTTTGCTATCAAACACGCAAGGATTTTATGGAAGCTGATTCCAGTGCGTATAGTATAGCTTGCAAAAGAGGTATTATAGACAAGGTATGCGCTCATATGGAAACATTCAGCAGACCCATGGGCTATTGGGATAAAGAACGATGCAGGGAGCGGGCGGCAGATTATAACTCAAAGAGCGAATTCAGCAAAGGTTGCCCTAGCGCATACGGGGCTGCTCAAAAAAATGGTTGGCTGGATGACATTTGTAGTCATATGATACCACGGGGTAATTTGTTCAAGCGAAAAATATATGTGTTTACATTTTCCGACGGGTATGCATACGTTGGTTTGGCACAAGATCCCCAAGACAGATACCGTGCTCATATAGCTGGTAGGAAAAACTCTCCCATTCTTCCACATATCAAGAAAACTGGCGCGACGTATGAATTTACGATATTGACGGACTGGCTGCACAAGGATGTGGCAGTAAAGGTAGAGGATGACTATATAAAGAAGTATGCAGCTGAGGGGTGGAAAATGCTTAATAAAGTTAAGGGTGGTGCGCTTGGTGCTACTACAAGCCTCTATACCCATGAACGAATAAAACGAGAGGTTGAAAAATATGAATACGTTGATGACCTTCGCAATGGTTCCCCCCAATTTTACAAATACATTCTTAGACATCATCTTTGGGAAGAATATTGCTCACAAATGAAATTCAGGAGACCCCCCAGATGCTACTGGACTCTGGAACGTGCCATAGCGATAGTCTCTGAATGTAAGTATCGCGGTGAACTGTGTATTAAGTATCCGCAAGCGTGGAAACTCTTAAAGGATGCTGGACTACTCGATAAGTATTACCCTAACAATAAGAAGCGTGTATATAAGAAAACATGGACAATAGAAAAGAGTCTGACGATAATCTCTGGATGTAGCTCTCGCATGGATTTGAGTAGGAAACACCCTGGTGCATACGTGACACTTCGAGATGCTGGGCTGCTTGACCAATTTTTTCCTACGAAATGGACAAAGCCATATACTGAGAAAGAGAAGATGGCTATTATTGCCATTTGTAAGACTCGCACTGAACTACACAATAGAAACAGGAGCGTTTACGACTGGGCTAAAAAGAACGGGCTCCTTGATAAATATTTCCCGAAGTGAATAATCCTGCTACAGCCAGATACTGATACAAACAACGTTATGATAATTGCGGAAGCTAAGACTATTTTGCAAAAATTTATAAAATTTATAATTAATAAATAATCACTAGTGTCCACTAAAAAAAGGAACGAGTCATTAGTGTCCCGTTAAAATTGGGTCGGGGTAAAGATTTGCTTTTTTTGAGACACTCATTTGCTGGATCCGTCCATGTGAAATTAGTAATCAACACGGTCTATAAGTTCTCGCCCCCTCCACTCCGTATTCGGTGCAGCAAGATACAGCGACCCATACATCTCATACATTTCAAAATTCTCCGACACATCCTTTATGATGAATTTCTCCCACCAACTCACCAGTTCTGGAATTTGCTTACAATACAGTTCTTTGTCAAAGTCCACAGGTTTTGGTGCTAAATTCAACAAGTTCTGGTATCTTGCTTTTGCTCCAGGATGTGTTTGCCTACCATTTGGTGGAAACATCGTGTTCTCAGCTGCTTCATAGATGGCCAGCGATGCGAACCATATCATGGTGGCATAATATATCCTCGCATACCAATCCTCATCCCATTTCGGATAGGTCATTGCTCCGATGTCAGCAGCAAACTCCTTCTTTTGGCTTATATTATAAGTATTCAGCATCTTGTAGTCCGTCTCATCATCAAAATGTGCCTTCAGAACAGCCTGCTTAATTGTTGCCCCTTTCGTCAAGTCTCCATTGATGTAATGACTATACTCATGTGCTGCAATAAACGTTATCTGTTGTGAATAGATAGGGGTTATCACTTTTTGTATATCCTTTGGGATAATGCCTCGTGGATCCATCTCAAAGTCCAACGCCTCACGCTGTAACATTATTCTAATAGAAATTCTCATGGCTTGAACCCTTACCTCCATCGGAACCTTATTAGCCAAACTAAACAGTGCCAGACAAGAGAACTGAGAGAAATATTTCAATGCTATGCTGAATGTCGAGCAAATGCCGTATGGGGTGTCAAAAATAAGGCCGTTAGGGTCGTTGGTTATGATAGAGCCAAATGCCACCTGACGACATAATGCTTCTTTCTCTTTGTCTAAGTGATGTAGCACGTCTATATAGTTATGAGCCGTGAAGTATTTCTCCAGAGCCCACTCCCATCCCATAGTCTCATACCTTCTGCGTTCGTGCAGGAATAATCGGTATAGTCGCATATTGTCCGCTATAGTCTCTGCCCGCATTCGCAGGATATAGTCTTGCGCATTCTGCACGTTCAGAACTCGCTCCAGCTCATTTCGTGAACAGATACTACTAAACCAGTTTCTTTCAGGATTCATATCAAATTTATTTGCCATCTATATTCCTTATTTCAGCATATCACTAGTCAACTTGGCAAAGCATCGGTCATTGTCCTTCAGAAAGTGCTCATGAAACAAATCCTCTCGAACCCTCGCCTCTGTACATCCCAACAATCGCGCAATCTTCCTTCTAGCACTTTGCGGGTACCTTGCCTTCAATCGTTTAATTCTCATCGCCTCCAGTTTGTGAAACTCGTACCGCTCTTCCAGATGGAAGAAATTAACAGGCGCTCTAAACCCATTCTTACACCTGAAATAGATATAATACTCCCCTTTCTTCTTAAATGTTGTGTCAGGGACACGGTGCATTCGCAGGCGTATCTTCACATTATCTTCAAATTCGTAGTTTTCAGAAACAGGACTAAACTTTGCCCATTCCACTTTATTTGCCCCAATAACGTGATCAGACTTTATTCTCGAATTACACACTTGGCAGCTTGGAACAAAGTTGAAAAGCGACAGTCCTAATATAGGGCAATGTGTTTTGGGCAAGTAATGATCAACATCAAAATGCTGGCGTACCATTGCCCGTCCACTTACGGTCACTTGATAAGTATTCACGTATGCCAATTCACAATAGTGGCAACTGCATATACTTAATTCATCGGCATATTTGTGAAAGAACTTTGCTATCCTACTATCATAATGTTTATAATATCTGAAGATCTTATCCAGTTCTTTATACTCTTGGCTTCTTTCTTTTTTCCCAGTGCTTGCGTTAACGACCTTCTCCTGTACCTGCGTCAATTGCACAAACCTATCGTACACATCAGCCAGCGCATCGACATCGGCCACGATTAACTGCTCTACAGTCTCAGGGATATTGGTCACATTATTCCTGAGTTTCCAATTATTCCACCCATCTTCCATCGTCTGCAGCTCGTGTGTTGCATAAATGGCTTTATAATTGGTCTTCAAATCATCAAATTCTCGACTGCTTCGCTGTGGGTACTTAATTCTCTTCATGATCTATCCCCCTTTCATGCCACTCAGCAACCTCATCAAGCATATCATTGAGTTCATCTCTAAGGTATTCATCACCCACTGAACTGGCTACATACATCATTCTTGCCCAGTCTCTCTCAACTATTTCTTCATAAGTCTCTTTTGTTATTTGCAAACCATTAATGGTTTGCAAATCGGCTTGCCATCTATTGTAAAAACCAACAATCCTCTCTATCTCCCTCTTGGCCAGTTCTCCGACCGTATAAGGCAGGAAGAACGTATTGTTAAACAGGTCATGAATGTTGGCGGCAAAGGTTTTTCCTTCCAAACGGTCGTCCTTGGACCGAGATAAACAAAGGATATTCTCATCTGGTATATCGCTTAGCACAAAGGGTGAATGGGTTATCAGCGTCACATTGATGCCGCTTATACTTTCCAAATTCAAGCCTTTGATCGCATCAACCAACAAACAGACAAAACGCCGCTGCAAGTCTGGATGGAAATATAACTCCACCTCGTCAAGCATTACATTAACATAGTTGTATTTCAACGATTGCAGATGATTCATTTCATTGTTGAAATCTTGTTTGGCTGATTCAATATTCTTCAGATGATATACTATATTCCCCAATGTATAGGCTATCTGCCTTTCACCTGCGCTTAAACCTTCAAAGGGTATAATATGCAGGTTCTTGTTTCCTAGTTTTCTGTATTCATCGAAATGTTCGTTATCTACAAGTTGTAAAATCACATTGATGATTGGGTATGGCGGTGGTAGTAAATCTTCTATCGTGATCGGATGATAGTCCGCATCAGGATACAACTGACTTCCAATTTTTGTCGTCATCCAGGCATATATCGAATCCAAATCCACCACCACATCCTTAATCATATAGTACTCTTCTTCTTTGCAGAATCTGAGGTATGCAAGCACTTGTCTCAGTTTCTGGGTTCGATGCGATGAATCCTTTATCAGTTCTGTCAAGTGTGTACTGAGTTCCGCTTGGGGTTTTTCCCCGTTCAGGCTTTCCCATGCTTTTGAATAGTGCTTATAACTCCAGAATATCTTTATCGTCTTATAAATAAGATAGTCCCATGCCCTTTGCTCAGGTGTCCCCTGTTTGATCTCTTTATATTCTACCCCTATGGCTTTTGCCCAGAAGTTCCTGATTGGATCAACAAGACTTCGGAAAAGTTCTTTCTGATCTTCGTCCAAATCAAACTTTTCGTTCATAATCCCTTCTACAACTCCCTTATAGTTTTTTGTCTCCGACCTATAAAAGTAGAAGGCCACCAGATGATGGGTATTGTTAATCACCCTAAAAGGAAAACCATGACTGTTCTTGGCTTTAACAAAAGCAAGCGATATGAGATTATGCTTCCCGAGATAGTTCACATTGGCAGCGTTCACATAGCCGTTATTCCTCATTGGGTGTATCACAACTGGCGTCTGATAACCGTCATTCTTATGGAACACGCCCTTCAACCAATATTCATCTTCTGGCTTGTTGTCTTTTGGCCTAATTTTCCTCAGTATAGACAACTTTGCGTCATTTGTCCGCTCGCTAATGTAGTCCCTGTAGTTGTAGGCATAAAGTGAATAATTGGCAACCAACGTATAGAACCAGTCTGTTAAAACATGGTGAAGATCATCTTGTGCTGGAAGTAATTTCTCCGATGGTTCATTTCCACCCAAAACAGTGGTAGTAACCCCTGGTTTATAGATCTCCACCACTTTTCCGTTCAACCTTTCGTTATCGTAAATGCCTGCAAGTTGATGCACATCTGTTTCGTATGTTGTTACATACAACACTTTTCCCAAGCAAGTAAGAATCCTGACTTTAGTGTCAACATATACCGCAAGCGCAGCATACACATTATCAATATAGTGCAGATGCTGCGCACTCGAATAAACATAGTCTTCACCTATAATGGCTGCTGAAAGATTATTGACAAGGCGGATAACCGTATCCACTATGGTACTCTTTCCCGTTCCATTCTGTCCTATGATGGCACTGAAGCCAACGTTTATCCCGGCCGCTTCAGTATAAAGAAGAAAGCTGGAATCAAAAGCGTTCTCTTCAACTTCTATATGAGATATGGTGGGAACATTAGGATTACCGTCTTTATCTTCAACAATAGTAAACCCTTTATTGAAATAAAGCCAATCATGACCATACAGGTTCTTCTGTATGTTCATGGCTTTTTTAATGTTCTCACTATCCTTTTCCTGACAAGGATAAAAACGTATTCCTATCAGCTTAAGCCCTCTCGATGGCATGACAAAGCATTCTTTCTGATTGTCATTTTCATCGATAATACTTAAAACGACAGGTTTCATCCATTCTCTCTTTACACCTTCTGATTCTTGCATACTCATTCAGGTATTTTTACCATCAACACTGCCTGATTATTATATTCTTCTCCCAGATGTCCAAGACATTCCGCCTTGAAATGGTGTATTTCTTTCGGGGTTAACCCGTCTTTAAATATCTTCAGATTGGTATGTATCTCTATCGAGGCAATTTTTTCAGTATCAAGGTAGTACTCACTGAGTGCCCCATTGTTGTAATCAGTAATAAAGCCCCTCATCACATTATCTAAATACCACTCTGAATGCGCTTTCTCAATATTTGGGAATAGCGCCTTGTCCTTACTCCGATAGCGGGTTAAATCTCTGTATTCATGTATAGAATACGAAAGCGCAGTTGGAGAATGTTTCAATAAGAACAAACATTCATCCACGTTCCCTTCCGGTATCTGTATATTCTTTTGGAGTATCTGTATTCGTGCAAGCAGCGTCTCATTGATATGATTCTTATAGAAACTCGTAGCCATTACTTTTGTAGAAACAGTATCATGCAAGATAAAACGATAAAACTCTATAAAATCTATATCATTTTCATCTATCACAGAAACTTTACCATCTTCTGCAATATTCAAATATGGAATTGCATCGAGGCCTTCTTTTACCTCAGCATCGCTGACAGTAAAGCCATCCCGTACACCATTAATCCACTCCGTTATTTCATCTAAGGTGTGTACTTCGTCAAGTGTATAGCTCAATACTAACGAACGGATGAATGAGCGCCTCTGTATAGCCTCTTGTTCCTCTTTAATATCAATATATAGACGGGCTTCCGTTTGCGATTCTATCAATCCTTTGAAAGAATCCAGATTGTCATCAACCACATTTGATAAGTCATCTTTCAGTATCGTGTACTCTCCATTCGGAAAACAGACATGCCAGTAGAAACAATTCTCATAATATATTATATTCGTATCTACGACATCCTTCCTAGAATACTGTCCAATCATCTTTGGCACCTGTTTTTCAGGTATCATTTGATGAATGGCATTGATATGGGCCAATAGGTCTTCGTCAGTAATAAGGGTTATATAATTGTCTGACTTAATATCCTTATATGAGCCCAATACATTACCGTTAGCACCATTCAAAGCGATCATCAGTCCATGCGTCATCTGGTTCTTTCTCTGCTCCAAATGCAATTTTCCGATAAACTTCAACCAGTCGTTCATCGAAATAAGGTCGTTGCGTGATTTACATTCACAAATCAAGTTCACGTCTCCTCCTATGGCCCCCCTTTTTGTAGCTACAACATCTAATTCGTTGCCGCCAGACTTAACCTCATTACGAACAACGGAATAGCCCATACTTTTAAGGATAGCAGCTGTTAAGGCTTCCAATTGAGAACCTTTATCGTCATTTGTCTTTCCATAAACAAATATCTTCATAAAGTGGTAGTATTTTGATTATCCTTTTAAAACTCAACATAATTCTCTCCTGCTCACACGGAATCAATCACCATAGTTCCCTTCATCCCATCATGCCCTGCAACCGCTTCTTGATAACGCTCATCACCTCGTTATACGGAAGTTCATCCTTATACTTTATCTTCTTCAAGTACGATTTCCACATCTTCTGACGCTCCTCGTCCTGTGCAAACTCATCACAGAACACCACATGCTCTGCAGCTGGCTGCGTCCCTCTATTGGCAAACACCTCAACTACGGCTTCCTTCAGCAACTCATTGTCCACTTTGTCCTCTTTCAGAAGAGTATACACATCAAAGAAATCCTTCATCCTGCTGTTAATCGTACCGCGGTCTATCATCGTTTGGAACTTCTCAGCCACTACCGTCTCCAGCGAATAGGCCTCTACATTCACGGCAGGCAGACCCTCTATCAGCAGCGGATAGTCCAGCTGGGCAGGATGCGGCACAATCACATCGCCAAATCCTACGTCAATCGAAAACGGCTGCACTATCGTATCCATGTGTGCTTTCATATGGACACGAGTGCCATTATACTCCTTTTCCATGGTAATATCCTCCAGCCATATATCATCCTCACCGCACTCAAACGTAACACCATCCTCCTCGCACGCTATGCTGCTTATCTCCAGCATAATGCGCTTGATGTTCTCCTTGTCACGGCTAATATGGTCCCCCAGAAAGTCCATGTCACGAGTCGGACGCGCTGCAAACCGCTCATGAGCATACAGCAAGACTCCACCCTTCAGGAAGAAATTCTCCCTGTATGCACTCATTGACAACCTATACAAGAACCTCTCCTGCACAAAACGGAGCAGAATCAGGTTATAGTCCACCCCTTTCGTCTTCTGTGCCAGGTTCAACAACTTAGTTCTGTTCGATTTCCCGTAGTTCTTTATTTCTGCCATAACCATTAACCTTGAATCATTGACCTTGAATCACACCATTACATTCAGATATTGAGTCATTATCGTTCCAATGCGCATCTTTCCCGCATATTCCGTCAGCCTCGCAATATTCCTGTCCTTGCGGCTCAGATAAGCTCGCAGCACCTCCGTCATCACGTCCATTCCCACCTTGTTCCTGAAACGTACCACGTCACACACCGACCGCTCAATGTCATAAATCCGCAGCTTATGACCAGCCACGTCCGCTTCCACCACGCCCATCTCATAGTATTTCTGTTCCCAGTAGCACAGCTTGATAGGCGGAAATGCCGGCACCACCACCTTCCTGTGCTTCTCCACTGCCACATAGATCGAGCCCGGTATCTGTGTTGTCAGCCCATAGTGCTCCCACGCCGAATAAAGGCACAGCACACCTCCTGGAACTATACGCTCCACGTCCACCATCGTATCAGCCAGTCCGTCCTCTGTGGCATATAGGCCATTTTTCAACCTCACCACATCGCCCGCATCCATAGCCTTACGAACAAAGTAGTATCTCCCCTCTTCGTCAATGTCTTTGGGTGTCAGTATTCCCTTTGTCGATGTGTCCATTATACAATTCAGCTTTTTTGCAAAAGTACGGCTTTTTTTTTAATTAGCCGTAGTTTTCACAAACAAAATTACAAATCGCCCAAAATTCCCCAAATTATAGAATGATGCAAAAGCACATCTATCACATATGATTCCTGCAACCAGAAATAGGGCAAAGAATCTGACTGCTCACAAAAATCCATCAACCTCGGTTTTTTCTAATTCGGACAGGGTGCAGTTTATTGTTGTATTCGGACTGCGCAGAGTTGGGAAAACATTTTTGTAAATGAGTTCGTCCAAAACAGATATGCATTCAAACATACGGCATCATCTCCGCTGAAAGAAAATCTGAAGCCCAAATGTAATCTGCTGAAAATCTGGCTGAAGGAGTTTCATTATTCCCTAAGGTCCTATGGCCTTCAGGTTGGAGAACCGATTCCGTCAGACTGGTTTGAAGCATTCCATCAACTGCAGGAACTTTTGGATACAAGGATAAAAGCCAGTGAACCACGGGTAATGTTCCTTGATGATTTGCCTTATTTTGATACTCCAAGAGCTAACTTGATGGGAGCCAGATAGTCTTGAACATTGACCACGATGACCGAAAGATATGTCACTTCGAGATGATAATCTCTCAAGGTAAATTCTCGGCGGGTCGTGATTATGCAAAAAATAATAAAGATAGTATCCGTCGCTCGATAGAGTTCACGGGAAACAGCAAACCAGTAATCAGCGTGCTTATTACCAATATTGAACAAACCAAGACATGGGCTTGTAGACTTCAGATAATGAGTTTGCCAAATTCAACTAATTGGCGGCCCATAATTTCATTCTCTTCTTTTTAGTCCATCTTCTTTTTCAGTATTTCCAGCAATCTTTCCATCTCGTCACCATTCAGTCCGTCAAGGAACGCTTGCACCCTGTCGTCTAATTTGGCTGTCTGTCGCTCTATGATTGCCAAATTGTCGTCCACCTCATACTCGGATTCGCCAAAGGCGAAGCACGTGAGCCGTAAACGCTTTTTTAGGTAGATATGTGCGTATCTCTCAACAGCGTCGCTGTCACGTTTGTGCAGTCAAGTGGCATGCATATCCACCTGGCATAAAGCCATCATGTTTATGAAAGGTGTTCCGTCATCCATCGCGGCATTGCCCCACGTCATAGACCTTTTTCCCAAAAAAATCTTGGTTTTTCTTGTGGCTTTTCTTTGTTTTGACTATTTTTGTGGCAAATTAAAGAATAATAACCTAATAACAACTTTATGAAACAAAACTTTTTTAAATGTTTGATGCTTATTTGGGTCGCTCTGATAGCAGCCATCCCTAACCAAGCACAAAACACGATTTATGAGAGAGGCGGCAATGGTACAGCTTGGAGTAATGCCGACCTAAACGACTGGACTGCAAGTTATTGCACGCCCACCATCGATGGGGGACTGAATGTTTCTTCTACCAATGGTGGATGGACATTGACCAAAGCCATAACTGTGACTGAGAAAACCGAAGTGACGCTGAATGCCATCCTGAAGACAGGTGGTGCTCCTGGACGTAGCGGCAGTTATGACTACATAAAGATGGGTGGTGTGTCTATTTGCTTCAACGAGCAAGATAAAAAAGCACAAGCTGATATCGATGGTACTGTTACTGATTTCAACATCACCTACAATAGAACAAGCGTTTACAACGTGACCATCAAAATAAACCAAGACTCGCACAATGTGAGCGCCATGATAGGTACAGCAACTATCAATGCCACCTCCAGCACCGCCATCACCAATGTGGAGTTCGGTCATTACAAAGCAGGTAAAGAGAACTATGGCATCAATCCTGTGCTACAGGAAATCCAAATCAGCGAAGAGATCTCAAGCACCACCTATTATGACTATACTGTAAACGCGGTAGATGGTAGCAACAACGTGCTCAAGGAACTTCAGAGCGGCTCGGTGGAAAGTACAGCAAACCAAATCGATGTGTTTTTCCCACAGTATGTGCTTGTCGGCTCAAAGCTCTATCAAGCCACCAGGGGCACTTCAAACTGGTACCAAGCAAGTCTGACCATCGACCAGGACGACTATGTGTATAACATCCCCTATACCGCAGGCACAGTGGATGACGTGGTGTTCTACACCGAGGCTGAGGATGTCGAGGGAACCTCAAAAGGATCCAATGCCGCACGCGCCTCTTTCGGTGCAATGGGTCATACTGGCGGTTCATACTTGGATGCCACCACCCTGGAGCCTGGAAAATACCAGATTTTCATGCGTGGCGTAAATGGCAACAGCTTATCACGCGCCGTGAATTTCAAGGTGGGCGACAATGTGGTGTTCAACACTTCCATTACCACAGGTACGAACTTTTTGGCCAATTCTGAGACATCTGAGACATTCTCCGTGACAGCCAACTCCACCTTGGCGTTCTCCAGCGAAGGCTCGTCGGCAAGTGGCGTGGACTGGTTCTATGTGAAATACATGGGCGAACTTGATGAAGGCTCGTTCACAGTGAAATTCATGTTGGATGACTACACGACGGAATTGAAAGAGGCTGAGACGCGCAACGGAGCTATCGGAACGCAACCCACCATCTATGATAGCGACAAAGAAATGTTCACTATCGACGATGTGACTTACATTTATGACAGCGACGACGCTGCCGGCCAGACAATAGCCGAGGACGGTTCCACGGTGGTTACAATTATCTACAAGGAGGCAACTCCTATTGCCTATCAAGTGGTTGCCGTGGATGGAAACAACACACCATTAGCTGTTGTTGCTGAGGGCGAGCTTTATGAGGGTGAGACCACTACAGCATACTACACCAAGGCGGTGGAAAAAGATGGACAATGGTATATGATTGCACAAAATCCAACAGACCCATATTATGGTGTTACTGTTGGTGCTGGTCAAACAGTAAACAAGACTTATACCGTTAGCGATATCACATGGTTTAGCGAGATAGAAGACCTCACTCCTTCCCGCAGCTGGGCAGCCGAGGGTGCTTTTCCAAGCCGTTATTCCAACGGTGCAGCCAGACGTCTTTACAGAAACTCTTATGTGAAGACTGGTGGCTTCGCTTCGGGCATCTATTCTGTAACCCTGCGTGCACGCAACCAAAGCGGTTCACAGACAGCCTCATTGCCTCTCTTCTTGGTGGATGCAAACGGTGACCTTGGAGAAGAAGCTGTAGGCACTTTCGGTGAATGGGCTAAGGCTGGCCAAGCTGAATTCACTATAGAAAATGTCACCATTCCTGAAGGATATGGAATTGCATTGAACAATAATACAGAGTGGAACTCCAACCTTGAGTTGGACTATATCTACTTGACTCGCACTGGCTACCTTCCTTCGATTGAGGTGACAATCAGCCAGTATGGTTATTCCACATTATATTATAGTGACCGCAACCTTGCTGTCCCAGAAGGACTGACAGCATACGCATTGAAGGTTGATGGCAAACAGGCTACCCTAACGGACATTGGCAGCGTGGTTCCTGCTGGTACTGGTGTGGTGCTTGAAGGCACTCCTTCACAACTTTATACCTTGGCTGCAACTAATGAAAAGGGCTTGGTAGCGGAGAACGATTTGAAAGGAACTGACACCACGACGGAGATAAGTGAGACGGGGTACACCTATTACATGCTCTCCGTGAAAGACGGAAACGCCAGTACAATCGGCTTCTACCTGCAAGTGGAAGGTGGCGCAAGCATTTCCAACAGAGCACACTGTGCTTATCTGGCTGTGCCGACAGATGATAGTGGTGCCACACCAAGCAATTCCTATCTGTTCTACGACCAAACAGACGGCATCAATGCCATCAGTTCCAAGAAGTTGAACAGCGAGAAAGTCTATACCCTCACTGGTGTGTGCGTCGATGGCAGCAAACTGCAAAAGGGTGTGTATGTGATAAATGGAAAGAAAACAATCATTAAATAATTAACAATTATGAAAAAGTACATCAAACCCATCTCAGAATGTATTGATAGCGAGATGACACTTCCTATCATGATGAGTCTTCATGACGAAATTGGTGATGGCCAGTTAGCTAATTCTTTCGATTTTGAGGAAGAAGATGCTGAAGACGTCAACTTCAAAACTCTAAAAGACAATCTGCAAATAGGATATTGACTCCTAAGGTTGTGCAGCTAACTAAAGTAAAACGGAGAGCCTTTATCCATTGGCTCTCCGTTTTACATTTGTCAACTCTTTCGTATATTATTTATCTCTTCAGTAGGTTCATCTCTTTTTCTGGCTTCATTACATCGTTTACCTTTGTCTGCTGTGCCTTGGCATTGGCTTTTAGGGTTGCCTTGATGTCTTGAGAAGAGGAACCGATGAGGAACTGATATTCACCCTCGGCTACAACCCATGCTGAGGCTGCTTCGTCGAATGAAGCAAGGTCGGCGGCTTTGACGGTGAGCTTTACAGTCTCGCTCTCGCCTGCCTTCAGCGCCTTGGTCTTGGCATAGGCTTTCAGCTCCTTCACTGGCTTGTTGGCTGCCTTGTTGTCTGGAGCGGATATGTAGAGCTCTACAACCTCTTTGCCTTCAAGATTGCCAGTGTTCTTGACGTTCACGCTAATCTCATAGACACCGTCCTTCTCGGCAATCTTGGCATCGCTATATTCGAAGGTGGTGTAACTGAGGCCGAAACCAAATGGATAGCTGACGGGTACGTCGAAAGAGTCAAAGTAGCGGTAGCCCACATAGATGTCCTCCTCGTAATTGGTATAGTCCACATTCTTCACATTACCCTTCTTGCCTTGGTTCATCATGTCGATGCGTGGGTCCTCGTCTATGGGGAAGTTCTTTGATGAGTAGGCATCTGTGAATTTGATTGGCCATGTCATAGTGAACTTACCAGACGGTGACTGCTTGCCGCTGAGCACGTCAACAACGCTGTTGCCACCTTCTTGACCTGCCTGCCAAGCGCAGAGAATTGCATCGGGCAGGTCTTTCCAGGAAGCCGTCTCGATGACTCCGCCGATGTTTAGGAGCACCACCACCTGCTTGCCTGCCTTGTGGTAAACATCGCATACTTGCTCGATGAGCTGACGCTCGGAACTGCTGAGGTTGAAGTTGGCGACATTGCGGTCCAGGAACTCTCCTGAGAGACGACCCAAGGTGACGACAGCCACGTCTGCCTGCTGGGCCTGCGATGTGAGTTCTGCAACAGAGAATGGTTTCTCGGCGGGCAGTGGCTGTGGCAGGAACTTGGCGAGAGCGGCGGTCTTGGGGTCTTTCTTTGCCTTGGCCTCAAGTTCTGCCTCCGCTTTCTTCTTTACATCGGCGAGGTAGGTCTCGTAGGCGGTTTTCAAGTCTTCTGATACGGTGTATCCTCCGTTCTTCATGCCTTCGAGCAGGGAAACGACGTAGGCGTGGTTCACGTTGCCGGAACCTGTGCCGCCGGCGATGAAGTCATAAGAGGTGTTGCCATAAAGGGCTATATTCTTGATGCTTTCTGCAAAAGGTAGTGCTTTTTCGTTTTTCATGAGCACCATTCCCTCGGCAGCCGACTGACGTGTGACGGCGGCATGTGCCTTGAGGTCGGGCTTGTTGGAGAACTTGTAACCTTGATAGCGAGGACTCTTCTCTACGAGGTTCAAGGTGCGCTGAACACTGCGGTCGAGGTCTGCTTCTGCCAACTTGCCGCTCTTCACACCTGCCACGATGCTGTCGAACTGCTCGTCCTTGCCGGGTTGCAGCATGTCGTTGCCCGCCCACATCTGTTTGGCGCCGTCCTTGCCACCAAACCAGTCGGTCATCACGGTTCCCTCGTAGCCCCATTCGTCACGGAGAATGGTGGTGACAAGGTCCTTGCTTTCAGAGGTATATACACCATTGATGTAGTTGTATGATGTCATCACGGTCCACGGCTTGCTCTCCTTGATGGCTATCTCGAAGCCCTTCAGGTAAATCTCGCGTAGGGCACGTTGTGAGATGCGTGCATCGTTGTTCATGCGGTTTGTCTCCTGGTTGTTGGCGGCAAAGTGCTTGATGCTGGTTCCTACATCATTCTTCTGAACACCGGTGATATAGGCGGAAGCTGTCTTGCCTGCCACAACGGGGTCTTCAGAATAGTACTCGAAGTTGCGGCCACAGAGTGGGTTGCGCATGATATTAAGGGCGGGGGCAAGAAGCACGTCGGCGCCATACTCCTTCACCTCCTCACCGATGGCTTGTCCTACCTCCTCGATGAGTTTGGTGTTCCATGTGGATGCCAACAATGTTCCGATGGGGAAGTGGGTGCAGTAATAGGTAGCGGAGTCACCCTCTCGGGTGGCATCGATACGCAGTCCGGCAGGACCGTCGGCAAGGACTACTGCTGGAACTCCGAGGGAGTCGAGAGGAAACGTGGTGCCGGCGGCACCGGGTACGAGGTTGCGGGTGGCTCCTATCACGGCATTGTCGCCTGAGAAGCCTGCCATGCCTGAACCGATGACAAAGTGGGCTTTGTCTTCGAGCGACATTTTGGAAATCACTTCTTCTTGGTTAATCACTTTCTGAACTGAGGTTTTGTCGGATGTACTACAGCCAAATACAAAAATAGTAGTGGCTGCGATGACTGTTAAACGATAGACTTTGGTAATCATAACTTATTTTTTCTTTTTGTATTATTTCTTCTAATGTAACAGTTCAGCGAATCATCTTTTTGGGTCGCCTACGGTGAGAACCAACGGTCACTGTTCGCAAAGCGAGGGAAAGTAAATCTTTCTCTTTACAAATCAAACAAATTGCTATGGTGAAAAAATATAAAGATTTGTCAGATTTGAATTGATTTGTAAGATTTCTGCCCGTTAGGGCACTCCTTGAAATTATTCGCTGAATAGATACCTTCTAATCACTTGAACAACAATGGTGTGAATTCTGAAAGATAGATTCGCCAGTTGCGCCAGATGTGACCTCCGTCGGTCTCAAGGTAGGTATATTTGTGACCTTTTGAGTCGAGATAGGTACGCAGGTCATTGTTGTCCTTGATGAGGAAGTCGGTCTTGCCGATGCCTATCCAGAAGAGATTCGGCTTCTTGGCAAAGAGACCGTCAATCTTCTTGTTGCGGTCTGCATAGATATTTGGGAAGCCGTTGGGGGCTGCCTGCTGCTGATTTACTGCTGCGGAGAAGAGGCCTATGTAGCCGAAAAGGTCTGGATTGTTGATGCTGATGAAGAGACTATGGAAACCACCCATCGACAGACCTGCTATGGCTCGGTGTGCCTTGTCCTTTTTCACACGATAGGTCTTCTCTATGAATTTCACGACATCGGGGAAGGCTGTCTCGAAGCTGCCCTCCATCGTCTTGGGGAGCATCATCGTGGGAACACGGAAACCCTCGGAGGTCTCGCCAGGACATGCCTCCTGTGAGATGTTTCCGTTAGTCATCACCACAAGCATGGTTTCTGCCTTGCCTTGAGCTATCAGGTTGTCAAGAATTTGGGCTGCACGACCAAGCTCGCTCCAGGCATTCTCGTCGCCACCAATGCCATGAAGCAGGTAAAGCACCGGATATTCCTTGCCACTATTCTCATAACCTGCTGGGGTATAAACTGTCAAGCGGCGTGTAAGACCAGCCGTCGGACTCTCGTACCACACCTTGCTGACGGTGCCGTGAGCCACCTTGTTGACTTTGTAAAGGTTTGTGCGTGCATCGCCACCAATAAGAAGCACACTGAAAAGGTTGTTGATGTCGCGAATGTTATAGACATTCAGCGGGTCGATGATCTTTACACCATCCACAATCATGTTATATGTGTAAAGCTCTGGCTTTAATGGGCCTGTCGTGAAGCTCCAAACGCCTTTTTCATCTTTTACAAGGTCTGCCGTTCCTGGAGCGTCGTATGTGTTGCCACCGTATTCAATCTTCTTTGGAGGGAGGAAGTCGCCCGTTATCTCCACCTTTTTGGCTTCTGGGGCAATAAGATTGAAGGTAACACTGTTGTCTGCATGTACATCGGGAGATGCCACCTGAGGACCTTGTCCCCAACTCAGGTTCTGTTGTGCCTGTGCTGCCATGCCCACAAGGCAGAGGGCAACCATGATAATCAGTTTTCTCATAGTTAATAATAGTAGGTGTTCAATGATGCAAATATACATATTTTATATGTAACATTTGCCAATTTGGTAACAAATTTTGTAAGTAGGTGAACAAAATTAGATAATAGTATTTTATGATTTAATCAATTTAATAATATGTATTTTTCAAAAAACAATTAATTTTGCATGTGGAAGCGAACTTGTCTGAATTTTGTCACCAAAAAGAAATGGCTGATGTTTGAGAAACGACTCTCTTTGGAAAGTCTTGATATCCATCCCGAGGAGATTTATCGTCAGATGGGTTATGGAAAGAAAGCGCCTGATGAGCGTACGGCAGCAGAGGTAATGCGTCTGCTCGACTGCGCCTCGCAGATTTCCATTCCCCGTTATTGCTACATGGTCATGGATGGCAGTCTCGAAAATGAGGTGCTGAGGATGGGTGAATGCGAGTTTCATGTTGGCTCCATCATCATGCGTCAATTGGCTGGTGCAAAGCATTTTGTGGTATTTGTGGCGACTGCTGGTAAAGAGTTTGAGGAATGGAGGAAAAGGAGTGATTTGTTGGAGTCGTTCATTGCAGATGCCCTTGGTTCTGTAGTGGCAGAACGGTGTGCCGACAAGATGGAGGAGGACTTGCAGGCGAGTATTGACAAATTGGGATGGAAACGCACCAACCGTTTTTCTCCTGGCTATTGCGAATGGGCAACCGCCGAACAGCTGCAACTGGTACCTCTGCTTGGCAATCCCAATCCTTGTGGGGTATGGCTGACGGAAAGTGCGCTGATGTTGCCTGTCAAGTCAGTGAGTGGCATCATTGGACTTGGAGAGAATGTCGCATATCGTGAGTATTCTTGCCAACTATGCCAACAAACACATTGTTTCAGGAGACGCTAACTGAGCAATTTCTTTGCCACGGTAACAGCCGCATTGGCATTGTCGCTATAGCCGTCGGCTCCTATCTCGTTGGCATAGCTTGCGGTGACAGGGGCTCCTCCTACCATGACTTTCACTTGGTCGCGGATGCCGGCAGCTTCCAAGGCACTAATCACCTCACGCATGTAGCCCATGGTGGTGGTGAGCAGCGCACTCATGCAGAGGATGTCGGGACGACTTCGCTTTACCTCCTCGATAAAACGGTCTGCGGAGACATCGATGCCAATGTTTATAACCTCGAAGCCACAGCCCTCAAGCATCGAAGCCACCAGATTCTTGCCGATGTCATGAAGGTCGCCCTTCACCGTTCCTATCACTATTCGTCCCACAGTCTGGGGGCGCGGATCCTGTGCCTGCGACTGGATGGCACTAAGTGCTGATTTCATGGCACGACCTGCCATCAGCAACTGTGGCACGAAAGCCTTGCCTTCCTCAAAATCCTGTCCCAAACGTGTCATTGCGGCAATCATCTCATGGTCTATCACCGTTTGAGGTGATTTTCCTTCGTTCATCGCCCGTCGGGCGAGATTCACCGCTGCTTTTTCATCTCCCTTGTAAATGGCTTCAAACAACGTCTCTGCCTCTTTCTCTTTGGATTTCGTTTCTCCCCTTACGATTTGTCTGTCGAGTTCACTGATGTCCTCCTGCCTTTGCAGACGGTGGATGTTTTCGTTTGCTTTTTTAGTATTGGGTTGATAGGGAGAGAGAAAGAGTCCTGGTGCTGGTTGGACAACCTGTGCGAATTTGCTGATGTATGCGTCGGTGGTGCCACAGCATCCTCCTATGATGTTGAGCCGGTGGGCGTCAAGCAATTGCCATACTTCTTCTAACAGTTCCTCTGGTGTCTTGGAATATACGCCCTGGCTGTCCGGCTGTCCGGCGTTGGGATAGAAGGAGATGCGGAAGGGAACCGATTGTGACAGCAGGTGCAGCAAGGGGATGAATCGTTTCACCTCCGACAGGCAGTTGAGACCGACGGAATAGATGGGAAGGCCAGTCAGAGACTTGACAAACGGGATGATTGACTGGCCGAGCATGTTGTGACCGTCTGGAGTGGCTACGGAGAAGCTGAGCATCAGTGGCAGCCGTTTGCCACGGCGGTTCATGGCTTCGAGGGCGGCGTCGCAGGCTATGCGGGCATTGCGGAGGTCGAAGATGGTCTCTATCAAGATGGCATCTACACCACCGTCAATGAGGGCTTCCATCTGTTCGAGATAGGCATCGTGGAGCAGTTCGGGAGCGAGTGGGTTGCCGTTGGCGGCTTCTGGTGAGCAGATGCGGCTGGTAGGACCTACGCTCCCCAATACAAAGCGGGGCTTTTGTGGTGTCCGTTTCGTGTATGAATCGGCGGCGCGGCGAGCAATATGACATGCTGCGAGGTTGATGGTGCGAGCCTCTTCAGCAAGACCATAGTCTCCGAGTGAGATGCGCTGTGCGTTGAAGGTGCATGTCTCTATCATGTCGGCGCCAGCATCGAGATAGCGACGATGGATGTCCTCTATGATTTCTGGTCGTGTCAGGCAGAGCAGGTCATTGCAGCCAAACAACTCTCCGGCGTGTGCGGCAAACTGCTTCCCTCTGAAATCTTCTTCACTTAGGTGGAATCGTTGTATCATCGTTCCCATGCCTCCGTCGAGCACCATGACGCGGTCGGTGGGAAAGGTATGCTGAGGAGTGGCTGCGGTGGTAGGTGACGTTCGAAGTGCCTGTGCCACTATTTCCAAGGCTTGGTCAACCTCTTGCTCGTTGTGGAAATCCATCTCGATATGCACGCCCTCTGTACCGATGTGGTCGAGTAGGTCGGGCAACTCATCGAGTGTCACCCATGAAGCCATGATGCTCTTTCCTCCGTCAAGTATCTTCCGGTAGAGGTCATACCACTTGCTGCTTCCACCTTGCGGCTCACCTACACCGGGGGTCCACTGTATGGCGTTGAGTTCACTGATCTCCAAAAGGGCGGGCAGATGACGGATGGCACCCACGCCGTCGAGATGATACAATGTGTAGTCTATGCGCTGGCATTGTTCTCTGATGAATGGCTGCACAAAGCGCTTGTAGTCGTCCTCACTTATCATCGTTGAGATGTCGCTCTGCAATTTGGTCATCTTGCCGGGTGCCCAGGAAGAGAAATAGCAGAA
>ONAG01000126.1 GCA_900315745.1 uncultured Prevotellaceae bacterium | reverse complement strand
ACACCCGCAGGGGCTCGAACCCTGGACACCCTGATTAAGAGCCGAAAAATATTGACATTTTATGATTGTCTATGACTCATAAATAATTGAAAAATAGGAATATTTCAAAAAGTTGACTATTTATGAAGTCCTATGAATGTCTATAAATGAAAGCGAGACCGTGCACCAGCCGTGCACAAATTAGAGGCGTCTTTCAAAGTGTGAAAGAATGGTCAAAATAGAAAAGAGTTCGTTGGAAAACCTGACAAGCCAAAGAAAAAAAAATTATAAAAATTTTTACGTCTTTATATGCCATCTTCGGCTAAATATGAGGTTATTTGCTCCTTCAAGATGGGCAAGTCATCCGTTATTACTTGCCACAAAATGTCGAGGTTTATCTGGTAATAGTCATGCACAAGAATGTGGCGCATCTTCTCTATCATGCGCCAAGGAGTCGCATTGTGACTATCCTTGAATTCCTTCGTTAGTTTGTAAATAGCCTCGCCGATGACCTGTACATTGTAAACACAAGCATGTAGGCGTAACTTGTCGGTGGAAAGCATGGGAATATCCAGGCCTTCAGTATATGACTCAACGTTTCCGATGGCTTCGAGCACATGCTTCAGCCTATCATTGTCCCTAGTTTGCTCTCTCATAAATCAACACCTTGTCTTTTTCCGCACTTGGCGTTGCAAAGGGTAACAAATCCCCTTCAACGACCAAATCGACGGGTCTTTGCAACCTGTCTTCCAAATCATTGATCATTCCGAAGAACTTCAATCCAAGCCTGGCACCGGGCGTAAGGCTTACCATGATGTCCACGTCACTCTCAGGACGTTGCTCTCCGCGAGCGAACGAACCAAACAACCATGCCTTGTCCACGGGCTGTGACTTGAAGTATTCCGCTATGGTTTGTCTTATCTCTACGTTTGTCATCGAAATATCATAATAATATTTTGTATGCTTATGCTCTTACCTTTACGATAATGCAAATATACATCTTTTATTTCATTTTGCTTATTAAAAATCATAAAAATCACAAAAACATCAAAAATCTGTCAATACGATTCAGATACTTTGTATTTCTCGATAAAGCCATTGATACAAAAAGGCAAAAGAATTTCAATATAATAGTCTCTTGATGATTTCTCTGTGAATTGTGCATACCATCCATCCTTTTCCTGGCAGATTCTTGCAAACCTCTTGTATTCATTCAATTCCTTGCCAAACGACCGTTGCTTTCCCAAATACCAACGGCAGTCTTTCCTCATTGGGTATATCGTCATCAAATACACGCCACTGCCTGTAATATACTCCGCCCAACATTTTTTGCGCGGAACATGTTTTCTTAACCAAACATGTGTGATGAAACACACTTCTTCAGGAGGATATTTGCCCAAAGCGTCCTTTACATCATCCACACTAATGGGAAAGAAATAGTTTCGTGAAGTGTTTTCATGCATAAAGATGGGCGTTTCGTCCAACTCGCTTGGAGTGGTGAAGGAGTGTTCGCGAGCGAAGATGTTGTCGTGCATCTTCAACCTTAGGCGCCCCCCATCCTATCACCAAATTCACGGTTCTTTTTCCAAGCGGTCTGTTTATGATTCTTGTTACCCATAATTCGATTTATATGTCATTACTATGTCACGGGGCGAGGGATTGGGCTGTTTTGGCAAATATAATACTATTTTCCCCATTCTTCTAAAAAGAAACGGGAAATATGTAATGGCATCATTGCTTCTTGATTATCAGCATGTCTTTGCTGCGGCTGGATAGGAGGTCGAACAACTGTCTCAGGGTGTCGTATTGGTCTTTGTTGTAGGTAACATTGCTCAGTCGGAACAGGTAGTTGATAGTTACAACACCTTCGCCCGAAGACTCGTAGAGGATGTGTCCTGCCAGGCTCTTGTCTTCTGTCGTGATTTTCAGGCTCTTGGGCATTTCTTCCAAACTCCAGCCTTCCGGCAGTTTGATTTTCATATTCATGCTATAAACTTCCTTGTATGGAAATTCCACAGGAAGCAAACGCTCTGTTTCGAGAAAAGGATTGCTTGTGACGGGAACACCCATGAACGGATTCAGATAAATGTAATCGCCAGAGGCTTCTCCCTGTCTGGTGAAGTTGACAACCTCTTTTGCTGCCGGTGCGAAATCACGATGCCCTTCCATCTTGCAACCAATCATAATGATACCATTTTTAGAGGCCTTGCCTGAAATGAATGCCATGCTGTCGGCAGCCTCGCGAAATGCACGTCTCTCGTTTGCCGCAGCATTGCCATGATAGGTGACTGTCTGTTCGCCTGTCAGTTTTCCATCGGGTTGTAGCGATGCGTTCACAACCATCTGTGTGCGAGCCTCGCCGATTTCCTGGAGATTGACCCATTGGCCTTCCTTTCCTTTCTTGATGACTCTTGCCCTGTCGGTGTAGAGATTTGCAGGCAGCACGTTGAGATAGCCATCGGATGACGATGCATCGAGAAAAATCCAAGAGGCACCGTCAGGGATTCCTACAATGAATGTGTTCAACTTGTTCAGCGAAGGATATGTCAGGGGCAACCTGCCATGCTTGCGAGTGCTCATGACAACGGGATAGGCTTCAACGCCCACATCGCCCAACATGTTTATAAGCATCATGTTCAAGTCGGCATTCGAGCCACCACCCTTTTTAACCACATCCGAGGCCGACTTCACCAACAACTCATATTCACCATTCCACGCCAGGCGTTGGCGAAGGAACTTGTAGGTTGCCGCCACTTTTTCCTTTGTGTCGCCAATTTTTCCTATGCCGGATGCTGCCAGTTCATCCTTATATTTGCTATGCTTGTAGAGATGGGCACCAAAATCCGGGTGATTGAACAGGGTGTTGTCCACCTGTTCCCATTTCTTTCTTACGTCACGGCCGCCGCCAAGGTTTATCCTCTGCAACTCGGCTGTAACCTTCGTGGAATAGTCGCGCAGGTTCCAGACGAAATCGTCCTTTTTCAGTGCCTTCAGGTCTCTGCCCGTGCAAGTGTAGATGTTGGTGTTGCAACTTCTCATGGTCTCCATGTCGTTGGAAGACATCTTGTAGTGCAAGACACCCTGGGTGACAGTGCTTTGGAGTGGCTGTATGCCCGTTTTCTCCACATTGTAAAGGAAGTAGGCTGGTATCTCCAGCCGATAGTTGGCGTAGGCCACAGGAATGTCGGTCTGCGCATGCCAGTCATGGATATGATAAAACACGTTGCTGTGGAGCGTGTACTCATATTCGATGACGGTGCCTGCCCTGACCTGGGGAATGGCTATCTTTGCCAGCATCCAGTCGTCGTCAATGCGTTCGGTGAAGATCTTATCCTTTCCAACATGTGTTTTCTTAACCTTGCCGTCCTCCAGGTTATAGGCCGTGGCCTTGAAATCCTCTATCGATTCCTGAGCCATGTCTTCCTCGGAATTGTCGATGTAGGTGATGGCGAGGTTGGCATGCTCCTTTCCTTCGTCTTTCAATATTTTGATGCGTGTCTTGACCTTGTAGTCAACAAGGTAGTTGCTGGAGGTTATCGTATAGTCGACATTGGTAAGTTGGCAGAGCACGACCGCTTCCGCCTCCTTGTCCTGTTCATAAACGGTCATGCTCATTTCTTCATCTGTCGGTTTGCCAAACTTAAGGTTTTGAGCATGAATGCTTGTCCAACAGAAAAACAAAAATGTTGTGATGGCGAGCCATTTTTTCATTCTGCCTATTTGTTTAAGTGTCATCTAATTTTGTTCACCTACTTATCACTTACTTATCAAAACGACTTTTTGTTCATAAGCACTGTTGATGGTGCGGAAGAAGTCTGCGTATTTGGGGAACAGCGATTTTGAAAAGGCTCCCGATTTCATCATCAGACGGTTCTTTACGTGTATCTCTCCTCCTTCTACTTGCCAAGTGGAAGAGAACGAGGCAAAGGGCTGTTCCACTTGAACATTCTTTGGCCCCGCTTCGATTTCATAGCCTTCGGGGATGACAATGGTGATGTCGTCCAGGTCGACAAAGCCCATTTCCCGCCAGATGTCCTCCATGCGTTCCGAAGAGGCGCTTGGCACCGCATATCCACGATGGACGGGACAGATGGGGACGAAAAGCCGCCTGCCGGTCTTGCTGGCATAATTCTGACTCGTCACCTCCGCTTCCAGGGTGATTTTTGCGCCATCTTCACGAACGCCAATCTGTCTTATTTCAGCCTGGGGCACTTTCATTATCTGCTGGATGGCTTTCTGCCGCTCCCTCTCGACCATATTCAACAAGGGGATGTAACTCTCATACTGACGGTTGAGAACCACTTGCGAGAGTTTCAGGTCGGCCGCTCCTTGGCCAGACAAATTGATGCTGATGGTGCTGTGCATCAGATTGGCGCTGTCGGCACATGCGGGCAGTCGCACCAGCCTGCCTCCTGCCTCGCCGATTTCTATGGCGTCATGTCCGGCGATGTTCTTGTGGACATACCCCATTGGCAACTGTGGATTGGTACACTCCAACCAGAGGGTGTCATGCTGCAGGGGCACCTGAAGGATGACATGGTTCATCTGGCCCACGCTGGCAAAGTCCTTGAACAAGCGACGGTTGGTGGTGCTGATTGTTGTGTAGTTGGACTGTATGCCGACCTCTTTCAGCATCGCCCGCATGTAGTTGGCCAGTCCCTTGCAGTCGCCATAACCGCTTTTGCTGACACTGGCGGCGGGTGCAGGTTGCAGTCCGCCAATGCCCAAGAGGATGGCCACGTAGCGGGTGTTCTTTCCCAACCTCTGATAGATGGCTTCCACTTTCTCGCGGTCGGTCTTCAATCCGTCTGTCAGTTGGTGCAGTTCCTTGCATTCTGTGTCCGTCAGCAGGTCGCGCCCCTGAAGAAGGCTGTGCACCCACTTTCCATAGTCGGTCCAGTCACGCAGACTTCCTTTCGCACCATAATAGTCGATGTCCGTAGGCGCGAACCAAGCCATCGGCAGCCTTTCACTCAGCGGTCGGGAGTATGGCTCTTGTTTCAATGGTGGCAGGTCTTCAACTTGAAGCGTGACCACCTGGGTGCTTTTGTTGCTTTCATCCACGCTCACCTGATTTTTGATGTTCTGCATGGTGTGACGGATGGCCATGTCTTTGGGGGCCTTCAGGCTATAGGTGGCCTTTTTCACACTGATGTCATAGTCGGTCTGCGGACAGAAACGTGGGAACTCTACAAGGTTGTCACTGCTTTCAACGGTCCATTCGTAGGTTATGGTGACCGGATAGGCTGGCGGGGTGTAGTCAAGATACATCTTGTACTCGTCGATGGCGAGATATGGAGAATATTCGGACTTCTCCAAATCGCTCTCCTTAAATTTCCTTATGACTCGCCCGGAACTGTCGGCCACCTGTCCCTTGAATCTTGTCAGCACATCGTGTTTGCTGCACGAACATACAAACGAGGCCTGCGATGCCCCATGTTCATTGAGGATGGTGGTCACTTCCCTGAAATGCTGCAAGGCATGCTTTGGGGTGATGCAGACGACTTCTGTCGACGACTCCTCCACAATTGCCTTCTGCGCCATGTTCTGACCATGGGCAGGAGCGGTGAATGATAACGCCAGAATAAGCAGAAATGCAAATCGCTGTCTCATGTCGTTCATGCTTAACTTGTTTCCATCAATATTGTCGGCTGATTGAACTACCAGAAGTCGCCCAGGACGAGGATGTCCTCTTTTCATATACGGCAAGGTTTGGAATTTTTTCGTGAAAGGAAATCACTTGGATTATACTCTTACCATTATTGATAACGTTGAATTGCATGGGATTATTATGTATTATCCTACATATACATGTGTCCGTGTTTTTTCATTCTGCAACCATCTATGCCCTGGCCGACGTGTTGCGCAAATCCACTGTTTGGTTCTTTTGGTGGGACTGAAAAAATGTTGATGTCATGCATTCTTCGATGCAAGTTTTTTCCTACTTTTGCATTATAATACACAAAATCATAAAGAGTTGAATATCACTGATATGAAAAGCCAATATGATATATGATTGATGGTTCTTCTGCAGGTCCTACGGACACTACGGCTATTGAAAGAAGACGCTTTCAGCGACTTTTGCCAACCGCACAGCACGATAAAACGCGGATTCCATGAGCCGAAATATGGTCGTTTTTATTTTCTCTTATAAACACCGTTAAGATCTGATGTGTAGTACAACATCTTTTTCTTTTCCTTTATGACATTTCCGTAATAATCAATATTAATTTTCTAAATCGAACTTAAGAAATAAATAGCATTAAAAAAGTACCCCGTAACCCTTTTCCTGTTATCTTTCTCCTCTAAAAGGATATCCTCAAGCCAAACGGCAGCAAGGGGGTGAACGTATGGTTGGTACGCCATGTGTTGATGCCATCGGAATTATGGAAATAGTATTGCAGGCTTGGTTCGGCAAACAATCCGATGACCGGGGTGAAGTCGTATTGCAGTCCAATGCCGGCACCTATCGACCATTGCACGTGTGGGTTGAGACGGGCGTTCTCAGCATCAATCAACCGGCCACCTTCCCAGTAGGATGTCTCCAAGGTGCTGCGCACAGGCAACTCGTAAACGACGGAGGTGGTGGCATAGAGGTTCCAATGGCGGCTGCGCCAGAAATCATGACCCACTCCGAGGGAGAGCCCCAGGTAGCGCAC
>ONAG01000076.1 GCA_900315745.1 uncultured Prevotellaceae bacterium | reverse complement strand
GATATGACCCTGTACGACTCCATAACCTTTGACTCGGTGCATAAGATGATGACCGTCATCAAGAAAGTGAGGCTCGAAGGGCATGACTACTGGACCATCATCGGGGTGGGGGAGAGGATGGGTGGTACGGGCATCACACACTCGGAGAGCTGCTGGTGCCACCGCTTCAGGACCGACGGGACAAGATAGATAAAAAACCCAAACGATAATATGACAAACGATATCACTTCAATACAGCAGGTGCTGGAACTGCTCAAGGCGGGAATCAATCCGTCAACCTGCAATCTGGCACTGAGAAAAGACAAGACGGATGTGTGGCGTGCGGACCTGCTGCCATCCATCACTGCGATGGAGCATACCGGATGACATGAAGCTGACCATCACGATGACAAGGGGCGGTTACGACATGTCGGAACATCATGAGACGTATGAGGATGCCTATATGTCCGACGCCTACTTCGCCATATTCGAATACGAGGACGACGAGCGGGACTTCTATATCGAACGTACTTTCGGAGGCGACTCATATATCGAGGCGGCAACCAACATGGTGATAGCCTACCTGACTGAACTCAAAAGCCAGATAGGATAGGCCGATACATATAACAAGAGAAAACTCAACTGTGACCTCATATCAAACTGATAGAAGAATTTTTCATACGATAAGAATTAACATAGCGTGATTAAATGAGAATTGTCCAATCAAGGACAAATGCCGGCTCGTGAGAGCAGGCCTCATGGGTAATTCATTAAAGTTATTCAGACATCCTGCCACTCGTGAGAGCCGTAGGAAACGGAACGGTAGCTCAGCTGGCCAGAGCACGTGCCTGATACGCACGGGGTCGGTGGTTCAAATCCACCACGTTCCACCAGAACAATCAAAGCATAAGGTTAGTAGTTTAGTAGTAATTTTTTTCATTTGTGTCACATTTTATCGCCTGTGAAGGCCATTGAATGTGGTTTGAGAAAATATGATTGATTAATATTTCATATCGGAACGAAATTCGTGAGAACAACGTTCCACCCGGACCCGTAGCTTAGCTGGTCAGAGCGGCGAATTCATCATTCGACGGTCGCAGGTTCAAGTCCTGCCAGGTCCGCAAGGATTGCTTTCTTCGTTGGCTGAAATGAGACAGTCTGTCAGGATCATTTCTTGAGTTCCAAGTTGCTGCACCGGCTTGGGACACACAAAGCACCGAAAGGTGAGGGCCTGGAAAGCCACAAACCCTGCCTTTTCCTCATTGATGGCAGGTCATCCTATCCGGATAAGCCCATGGGGAGCCTGCACCATGGGACAGGATGCTGAGGAAGGCGTGAGCAGGACGCAAGACTGGGGAGACGCGAGTCCCCATGGCCGGGAAGTCTCAGCCAAGAGGCACAAGAAAAGAACTCTCAACCGGCCGCACAGGACATTGGTGTAATGGTAACACGTCACCCTTTGGAGGTGAATAAGCTGGTTCGAATCCTGCATGTCCTTCCAAGACGATAGGGTCTGTATCTGACACAAGGGCGGCTGTCCGCCCTCAACAGGAGTTTTAACCATATAACATAATGACGATATGACAGATTTTCAAAACCTGAAAAAAACCATCAAATCATACCACAGGCAATTGGCGATGTGTGGCTTGATGCCATTTTTCATCTTGTGCCTGCTGGTGGTATTCTTGTTTTTCCATGATAAATCTTTCCTTCATGACCATTGGCCTGTAATGGCAGTTTTTGGTGCATGGGTGCTTATGACTGTTGGTTTTATGATGTTATTTTCACACGGTTTCCTGCCTGAAATAATAAGAAATGTCAATGATTGCTGGGAGGAATTCATTAAAAGTGATTTGATTGAGAAACAATACAAGGATGTCATTGAATATCAAGGAGTTCTAAAACAATTAATTGAGGATGAAAGATTGATGAATGATAAGATCAACAAGATATTGGAAGAATATGAATCGAAAAACAGTAAAACCCAATGAATATGCCACATCTCATAGTACTTCACAGCGGGAGCAATGAGTTCTACATTAACGCAGAACACATCTCCGCCATATTTCCAACCATAGTGAAAAGAGACCAGAGGGAACTCCATGGCTCGAAACTGATCCTGGCGACACACGCCTCAAGATTCATCGTCGAGGAATCGCCGGCCAAAATCCTGGAAATGCTGGGCCAGTTTAACGATGGCCACCAATCGACCACCAACAACTGCAGCTGAGCCACGGAACTTCCTCACGTACCGCCAGAGCAATATGAGAAACCTTTTATATAAGGTATTAAGGTAATAAAGTAATAACTATAAATGACAGCATCTGCAACTTGTAAAAAACAGCAATGACCCATAAACGACAAAACATCCCAAAATGGTCTCCGAAACCACAAAAAACGGGTGAAAAAAGGCCCCGAAAAACCCCTATTCCAAATTCCACATAATAATGATTATGATAAATAGGGTTATTGATTAATGAATATTTTAAGTTTTCTAACCCCCTATCAATCAAGTATTTAGTTTAATTTTGTGTTAAAAATTTTACTCAAAAAACAGCAAAAATTGAAAAATAATGCGAACTTAGTTGCAAAACAACATCTTTCAAATTATGTAAAGTCCTATAAATCAGAACATAAGCGTTCTTCATCAATAGGATTTAACTTCGGATTATTCCGTTAAAACAAGATTTTTACGATAATTCACAACAAAAAAGCAAAACATAGAACCAAATGAAATATATCGATAACAGCAAATCCAATTTTTCCATGATTCAGTTTGGCTATGAACCTGACTTGTTTGAAATATTCAAGAGCCAGCTCTCTGTTCCGATGTTCATAACATCCACGATTGAAACAAAGGATGATGGCCAGGAAGATATTCCTCTCATCATCGTCAGGAATGACAAAGACAAGTTCTTTCTTGTCGAATACAAAAGGCAAAATCAGAGTGCGGTGTTAGCGGAACACATCTTTAGTATGATTCACCATATCAACTACAGAGACTTGTCCTACAATGTCTGCCCAGTATGGTATACCGAAGAAACAGACTTAAATGAAATTCCTAACCATTTCGTCGATGAAGTCATGAACAAGATGCCTGTAATATGGTTGAAGGACTATCCTGGGAAGGAGAAAGAAGATTTCTTCGCCCAATCAGTTGCTTTCTTCTATGTCAAAAACGTGTTCAAAAAAGACAAACAGCCTGACGCTTTTATAATACACTTGATTTCAACGTCCGACGTGCCACTCATCAAATCGAAACTACCCAGAGATATTCGTGCGGACGGACCTCTCAAAATTTATCCCTGCGATACAAACTCGTTTCAGGGTCATAAATAATGTCTTTCTCTCCCCTATTGCAATCATCTCTCAAATTCACAAATATGACCACAAAAGAATCATCCAAAGAACTGAAAGCACTCAGCGAGATACTCGCAGACGCCAGAACAAGACTGGCAAGGCTCATTCCTGAGCTGGTGGAGCATGACATCGTGGATTACCACTTGTCGAATGTCTCGCTGGCCCTATCGAACTTGTCAAGGTTCTCCAAGAACCTGGCGGAAATCTCAAAACTTCTTGAGGAAACACAAAAAGACCAATTGCTTTAAAGTTTTAATAATTTAGTCCGCGGGAGGGCGCAATAGATTTGATTTTGTTTCATAAGATAAAGGTTGTATTTAGGTTAATAGGCGCCCTCCCTTTTATGACGAACCACAGATGTCAAGACGTAAAAACAGCATATAGATATTATTCAAGAATGAAGACGAAGAACAAACCCGTAGATGTCTGGGGAATGGAAAGCAACGTCCAAATCCCCGTCAGGATATACGCCAGCGACGATGACCTGTCATCGGACGGCAAGCTGATCCTGTGCTCAAGGAAACAGAAGATGAGGGATGACGTGGAATACGTCAGCAAGCAATGGCTGATGCAGACACTGAAGGAGTGCCTGGCTGACAGCCCGGACATTTTTGGACGGATATCCGCAAGACTCGAGACCAACACAATATGAAACCCATGCGGTGTGTCGTGGGGAGAATACCTGACGCCCCCCCCACATATCGCCGTAACAACCAAACCGATTCACAACCATGGCCAACATCCTTTTAGGTGACGAAGAAAAGACGACGCTCGTTCTTGTCAACGCGTGCGTGGCCTTCGCC
The DNA here is from genome assembly GCA_900315745.1 of uncultured Prevotellaceae bacterium. Taxonomy (GTDB): domain Bacteria; phylum Bacteroidota; class Bacteroidia; order Bacteroidales; family Bacteroidaceae; genus Prevotella. The sequence continues at coordinate 15,679 of ONAG01000076.1, read as the reverse complement.
TTGCTGGCAGCATACAGCCCCGAGACAAGCAGGCCGTACCTGCTGGCTGCCGCCACCGCCCTTGGACTGTTCTCCCTCTACCCTCTCTACTTCATACTGCAGCGGCCGAGACGCTTCATGGTGGCCAGGGAGACGGAGGGTGACAAGAGCGTGTTCGTCCTCAGATACAAAGGATACCTATGGTGGTACGATGCCAAGGACCGCAAAGGCAATGCCATCGTCTTCAAAACCCTGGAGGATGCGCAGACATACATCAAGGAAAACGTGGTCACTGCGCTGATCAGCGACAGAATGAGGCGCAAGTCCCTGAAAAGGGAGATCGAGGTCATCATGGACTCCAAAAAGATGAACCAGGACACGGAAGTTCCCCCTACCGAGAGCAACCAAGGCGGCCAGCAGCAGAGACAGGAGGCTTCCCCTACCCCACAGTCTGATGCCGCTCAGCAAAAAGAAGAGGAGAGAGAGGAAATCATCCCCGACAACCAGGCGGCAATAGCGAATCTTTTCGCCATGGGAAAGGCGAAACAAGGTGGAAACGAGGAAGAGGAGGATGAGAAGGAGGAAACCCAAAAGCAAAAGTCGGAAGCAAAGGAAAACAAGGGATTCTCCCTGTTGAAACAGCAAACCGTCGAGTCTTCTGAAAAGGACGCTCCTTCCGAGGCTGAGAACGAAACCCAGGACGGGAACGGGAATGAGGAGGATGAACAGGATGATACGGAAGACCTCTTCGCCAGTGATTACCCGGCGCCGGTGGATGACACGGAGGATGCTCGTGACGACGTTCAGGATGATGGCTATGACGGCCCGGCTGACCCCATCGATGCCGAGAGCTTCAATGAGCAGCTGTTCGATGTGATAGACAACTTCAACAAGTCGGCCAACCATAAGAAACCATCCTCAAAGCCTGAACATCGTGCTCCAGCACCCGAAGTGAATACCCAGAAAGCGGAACCGCAAAAGGAAACGATGGTGACAACGGCACAGGTGGCCGAGGACCAGGCGCTCGTCCATGCGCACAAGGCGGAGACCGTCAAGGACGCCCTGAGCAAAATCCTCTTTCACCAGCAGATGGTGGAACAGAACGAGGAGAAGAAAAGGGCCGCGGAGACCAAGACAACTATCATCCCGGCACGACCAGAGACAAAGATCATCCCCAAGAGCAGGAGAAATAAGGAGAAGTCCCCGGACGGGATACCGACGAAGAACATCCAATACAGGCCTTCCGCCGAAGAGAAGGTATTGCAGAAACGACAGATGACCCTGCTCGAAATGCCTGGCTTCATCGAACCCGAAGACAATCCCAGGGAAGGCGACGGTGTAGCTCCGGAAGACCAGCAGACGGTTACGGAAGATGCGCAGCACCAAGTGACCCCTGAGACGGATGCCACGGAGAATGACGGCTCCTCGGGCGGTCCGAGGGTGGTCAAGAAACTGCCTGATGCCGACCCTGCCCCATCCCCGGCCATGGCCGATGAGCCCGCTGCCCAGGACAACACCGTCCCGGAAATCCAGGAAACGGTTTTTACCAACGGCTCCGAAAGCCAGGAAGAGGGGCCGCAGGATGATGACAACGGGACGCTCCAACTGTGACACGAAAGACTCACAACTTAACCATACAGACCAATGACAAAAGATGACACCAAAAAAATCGCATTCAACTGGAGGTGGCTGAGAATCCTGCTCCCCCTGTGGATCATCTTCGGCGGGATACCGCTCATCATCATAGGACCGACGGGCTGGACCACCATCATGACGGTGATGGCCATCGCCTTCATAGCGGCGCTCGCAGCCACAGCATTCTGTGTCAAATGCTTTTTATTTTACCTCGAGGAATATGAGAAGCAAAAGCCCGAACAGCAAGGAGAAGGACAAGACGGGAACAGGAACGGAAAAGAATGACCTGTTCCCTGAGATGACGGACGAGAACTGGAAGCCTTCTTTCATGGAGGTGGTGAGAAGCAAGTCCTGGACGGAACACCTCACCGCGTACTTCGTCACCTTCGGCGTCCTGCTCTACCTCATCCTCTCCCCGAAGGACTGGACGGGGTGGGCGCTCACCATACTGTCGGCGGCGGGTCTCGCCATCGGCTACTGGGTGGCGATGGTCAACTTCAACCGCTGCTACCTCCAAAAGGCCAACCGGAGACTCCTGCAGGAGAGAAGACGGCTTGACAGGATCGAAAAGGAACTCCAGGAGGTTGAGCGGAGACTGGAGCCAACAAGCACAACACAGGAAACTCCCAATAAATAATCATACAATGAAAGCAGTAACATCAACATGGTTCGAGTGCGCTGTCAGATACGGGCGCACGACCGAAGAGGGACCGGAGAAGAAGGTGACGGAGACCTATGTGGTCGAAGCACTGTCGTTCACCGAGGCCGAGGCGAAGATCATCAGAGAGCTGAGCCCATTCACGCCGGGTGAACTAGAAATCAAGAAAATAACGCCGATGAGCATCAGCGAGATCTTCTTCAGCGACAGGGATGCCGATGACTCGTGGTTCAAATGCAAGCTGGCATTCATCACCATCGACGAGAAGACGGACAAGGAGAAGCGCTCAGCGGTCTCATACCTGGTACAGGCGGACTCGCTCGGCACGGCGCTGAATTACGTCGTGCAGGAGATGGGTAAGACCAGCATCGACTATGTCGCCTCCAACATCAGCGAGACGAAAATCATGGACGTTTACAGATAGACACCAAACAGTGACGGACATGAACAGCATATCAAAGCAACACACGAAGTGGTGCCTGGTCATCGACGAGACAGAGGTGAGCATGCCCACCAAGGAGCACGCCGTCAGGCTGGGGAACTACCTGCTGTCCTTCAACGTGCCCCTGCAGCTGCTCGAGGTCAGCATCGCCATCGAGAAGGTGAACGGCAAAGTGAGGATCGGCGACAAGACAAGGACGGACCATACGGACTTGCTCGACCCCACCCCGCCTGAGAAAGAAGAAGACGAATAGTATCCACACCACCAATACATGCCTCCCATGCCAAAGAAATGGAAAATCATCGCCCGCGACCCTTCCGGAAAGGAGACGCTCCTGAGGTTCTGCGACGACCTGGACGAGGGAAGACAGCTGCTGGCTGACCTGAAGGCCGAACAAGACAGAATAGGCCTTGAGGGCGAACTGGCCCTGACCGCGGTGTTCCCGGAATGGCTCCCAGACCCGCAGCCGGAGGACTACAAGCACTACGTGAGGTCGCTCATTCCCGACGAGGAGTGGATGAGGGTGACAAACATCGACGACCTGATGGCATGGTACAACCTCGAACTGGGCGACATGCGCGAGTATTTCCTGCTGGCGAAGGTCATACCGAGAACGTACACGGTCATCGACTTCGGATGTGGCAAGAACGCCCAGTCCTATCTCTTCATGCAGCACAGGCATTACTACGCCGTGGACACGGGGAAACAGATGTTCAGGGCTCCGGGGACGTTCTACTTCCAGATGACGGCAGGCGACTTCATCCGCCATGAGATGCCACGGCTCCAGCCGGACATGCACAGAACCTTCGCCATCTGCAGCAACGTCACGGGCAAGGACCATGGGAACCCGGGAATGCTGGTGAGGATGAACTTCCTCAACATGTACACCATCAACAACTTCAAATACTTCTTTGACGATGAGAACAAATAAACTCCTTTCCCTATTGCTGCCGGTAGCCGCCATCGTCATCCTCCACGGGTGCGCCACGGCGGAAGCATCACGGATGCCCGTCACGGTGTCGCCGTACTACAACAGCGACCCGCTGACCATCAACGTGGGTGAGATGAGCGACAAGCTGAAGTCGGAGAACCCCGCTGACCTGATCAGGCTGGCAAGCAGCATCAACGCCAATGACCTGAACGTCCCCACGGAGGCGCTGTACGTCCTGGCCATACGGCTCTTCGACCTCAACGAGAAGATACCCGCCGCCTACTGGTTCTACAACGCGCAGTTCCGCACCAGGGTGCTCAACGGGCTGAAGGCGCAGGACCCTGACCTCTTCGGCGACGGGATGGGTGACGGCGCAGGCGAGAAGCTGGCGGCGTACAACGCCTTCTCCGAACTGGCGGGGAAATACTTCAACGAGGAACTGTCAAGGAACCCGGACGGGTGGATAGAGATCATCAACCTGGTGCAGAAAGACATGACCAACCTCGACATCAGGGGCTTCGTCAACGACTTCCCGCGCATAGCGGACAAGATCGTGAGCGAGCACCCGGAGGTGGTGCAGAAAGTGTCCGAAGGACTCAACGTCCTCAAGGAGGTGCTGCAGGAAAACATGGACGAAATTGTGCGGCAGTCGCGCAACCTCAGATAGACATCAGGCGACATGCGGAAGACGAACAACGCAAGCCCGCTGGTGCTGATATTCCTCGCGGATGCCGTGGCGATGACCGTGGAGATGGTTGCGGCAAGGATCCTCTCGCCCTATTTCGGCTCTTCCAACGCGGTGTGGACGGCGGTGATAGGGGTGATCCTGCTGGCAGGCAGCATCGGCAACTACTACGGGGGAAGACTGGCAGACAGACATCCCATCGATCCGATGGTGCGCAGGCTGCTCTGGATGACGTCGTGCTGGATCCTGGCCGTGGCCGTCACCGGGGACATCGTCTCCATCCTCCTGGCAAGGCAAATCCACATGGCGGAAATTGGGGCGCTGGCGACATCCCTCCTGCTTTTCCTGTCGCCTGCGGCAGCCCTCGGCATGGTCACGCCGATGCTGATGCGCAAGGCGCTCCGCAAGGAGGAGAACGGGACGATGACGGGGAGGTTCTACGCCACCATGACGGCGGGCGGGCTCACGGGGACGTTCCTGGGCGGCTTCATCCTCATCCCTTCCATGGGATGCGTGCAGATGCTCTGTGCCGTCGCCCTCGTGCTGGGATGGATGGCATACTGGGCTGACCGTGGGGTGGGCACCTTCGCCCTCGCAGGACTGATGACGTTCTTCGCGGTGTTCTTCTACTATGGATGGAAATACGTGCAGAAGGTCGGCGACGACAGCGTCAGATACGGCGAGCTCCATCACAAGGTGTCCATGGACACGAGAGACGGCCATGTGACCATATACAACGGGTTCAACGCCGAGGGGGACTCCATACGGATCATGAACGTGAGCGGGGGACACATGTCGGCGGCTTACCTCGACCCCAAAAGGAAATACGAGCTGCCCTTCCCCTATACCAGGGCATACGACGAGGCAGTGGGTTGCTTCCCCTACCCTCCTTCCTGCCTGATGATCGGGGGCGCGGGATACGGCTACCCGAAATACCTCATCAGCCACTTCCCTGGGACCAGGATGGACGTGGTGGAGATAGACCCCGAGATCACCCGGATAGCCAGGAGATATTTCTATCTCGACGACTTCGAGCGGGAGTACAACACCAAGGAGGACAAGAGGCTCAGGATCTTCCATGAGGACGGACGCGTGTTCCTCAACAACACGGGCAACCGTTACGACATCATCATGAACGACGCCTTCTCGGGAGAAGTGCCGACAAGGCAGCTGGCCACGGTGGAAGCGGCGAGGACCATCAAGGAGAGGCTCAGGGACGGCGGCGTCTATGCGACCAACGTCATCCTGTCCAAGAGGAACGTCGCCTTCTCAAGATGCGAGTACCATACGCTCTCCAAAGTGTTCCGGCATGTCTACGTGATTCCGGTGAGCGGACGGGACGAGAAGAACCAGAACCTGATGATGCTGGCGGCGGACAGGCCGCTGGCGCTCTCAAAAGACACGGTGCTCATACACCACCTGCCGGAGGACGTGGTCTTCACCGACAACTACTGCCCTGTCGAGCGGATCGCCTCCTATGCCGGCCTCGCGGATGTCTCACTCTCTGGAGCGGAACAGCTAAGCAAAAAGAGGTAAAAAGACAACCTCGGGATAACAATAGCAGGATAACAACGAAGACGGGCAACGCCTTTGTGCCCGCCTGTGTCCGACAGGCTGTGACAGTGTTTGACAACTCGATACTTTAATCTAAAAAAATGCAACTATGATCAATCTGGAAAAAGGACAGCGCATCTCCATGGAGAAAACGCTGCACAAGGTGGGCGTGGGACTCGGATGGGACCCCAACGCCAATGGCGGTGAGAACTTCGACCTCGACGCGTCGGCATTCATGTTGGGCAAGAACAAGAAGACTCCCGCAGACAAGTTCTTCGTATTTTACAACAATCCCGTCTCCCAGGACGGCGCGGTGTCCTCGTCAGGGGATGACCGCACCGGCGGCAACAGCACGGACGGTGATGACGAGACGCTGACCGTCAACCTCGACAGCGTGGCTCCTTCCATCGAGGAGATCGTCTTCATCGCAAGCATCTACGAGGCGGAGAAACGGAGGCAGAACTTCGGACAGGTATGGAACGCCTACATCCGCATCTACAACGCAGAGACGAACGAGGAGATCGCACGCTATGACCTGGAGGAGGACTTCTCCGTCGAGACAGTGGTGGAGTTCGGAAGGCTCTACCGGCGCAACAACGAGTGGCGCTTCGAGGCGATGGGCATCGGCAGCAAGAACGGACTGGAGTCGCTGGTGGCGAAATACATGAACTAACCCGCCTGCCCTGCCTGAAATGCCAGCCTGGCCTAAGGCAAGGAGTGCGGCACGCCGCTGCACTCCACCCCACACACAACTGACACAACAGCCATACGAGACCATAACATCCGGACCAAATGATAGAGATAAAAGGATATCCCGGCTACTACCTCGATGATGATGGGATGACCATCATCGGGAAGAGGAACAGGGCCCTGAAGACGAAGTTCAACTGTGTCATCCTGCAGCAGAATGGCAGAAGGACTTGCGTGCCGGTCAACAAACTGGTCTGGTGTGCCATCAGAGGGGTGTCGCCCGACGAGATCCCCAAGGGCTACTCGTTCCGCATGGTCGACGGGAGGATGGTGGCGGAGACCTTCAGCGACAGGATGTCCTACGTCAAGAAGAAGAACACGAAGCGGGTCAGGATTTCAGACGAGCAGATCCTCTACCTCGAGCGGTACATCCAGATCCTGAAGGACATCCAGCTGGACACCGACGACGCGAAGTCCAGGCTCTTCATGCTGATCAACGAGGACAGGGAACAGTTCATCGCCTACGCCTGCAAGCTCTCCTACAACAACAGACAAAATGCGGAGATTGTCGCGGACAGCGCCATCATGGCGACCATGGACGTGATATGCAACAACGAGGTGATGGTGCCCAACCCCAGGGGATGCGTGAAGTCGTTCATCAGGGGGTACCTCCGGGAGAACAGGAAATTCTCGGCTGACGGGCAAGACCCGGACAGGCTCTCCTGATGCCCGGCATGCGCTGGCCAAAGGCGCAATAGGCAATGCTCAACCAACTCATTTAAACTCAACTATCATGGTTATCAATCTGCAGAAAGGACAGCGGGTGAACCTCGCTAAGGAAAACGGAGCGGAACTCAGGGAGTTCTGCGTGGGATGCAACTGGGGGATGATCCCCACGGGAAGGACCATCACAAAAGTCATCAAGAAGGGACGTCTCGGCTTCGGGCGCAAGACGGAGAAGATCCCAGAGCTCAAGGCGGTGGACCTCGACCTGAGCTGCATCATGCTCGACGGCGGCAAGGAGATGGTGGACTACATCTACTCGCCCATGTACACGAAGGAGTGGCTGGCCGGCTACCACCTGCCCAAGGGAAAGCTCTTCTCCAAGGACGGGGCGCTCAGCCACAGCGGGGATGACCTGCAGGGTGACGCCGACGGCGATGACGGTCTTGACAACGAGATCATCACCGTCAACCTCTCAAGGGTCAGGAACAACATCCGGGAGATATTCTTCTTCCTCAACAACGTCGGACCGGAGGACTTCTCACAGATACCCTACGCCTCCATACGCATGTACGAGGGCACGCCGCAGAGGGTGGATAACGTCTACGCCATATACGACGTGGCGGCCATCCCGCAATACAAGGACAAGAGGGCACTCGTGATGGGCAAGCTCTACCGCTCCCGTGAGCAATGGCGGTTCGCGGCCATCGGCGACGCCTTCGAGGACCGCAACCTCTGCGAGACCATCGCACGCATCATCCACACCTATTGACAAGAGTCTATGAGAGAACTAGCTGAACTGTTGCTTGATGCCCCGGCCGGGATCAAGCTGTATTGCCCCGTCTGGGGAGAAGTGGTGTTCCAGGGAATCAGCGACGACATCAACGTCCTCACAGACAAGGGTGAGTTCGACGGCTATGGAAGGATGGATCCCAACGGCGAATGCCTGCTCTTCCCTTCGAAAGACAGACATGACTGGGAGGAGTGGCAGGAAGACCTCTTCAGGCCCAACGATGTCGTCTCCTGCGACGAGGGGGTCTTCATCTACGTCGGCACCGTCCACTACAACGTCTTATCAACCTATAATATGACGGCTGCTGACGGGAAACAGCTGCTGCTGCCTGTCGCGAAATGCCAGTTCGCCACGCCAAGGGAGACCGAGAAATTCTTCAAGACCATGAAGTCCAACGGCCTGCAGTGGAACAGCGAGCAGAGGAAAGCGGAAATAATTCCAACGGTTCAGGACGAGACGAAAGAAAAGATGATGGGCATAGAAAAGGTGGCTGACAAGAGGGCAGCGAAAAACGACCCCATGCCATGTCTTGAAACTGCTACGGAAAAGGAAAACAGACAGCCGCCGACGACTACCGGGGAACCGCCAAGACCTGTCCAAAAGGTTCTGGAAAAGGAACAGCCCCCAAGCGAATGGACTAGATTCCTGGAACTGACAGAGGAATATACGAAGAACATCAGGAAAAGAAACGGGAAGATAGCGGACTGCAGCGTAAGAATGGATTTGAACATCAAATATACGCTTGAGCATCTCAAACTTCAGAAGGTCAGTACACCCTTGAAAAGCGTCATCAATGCCGCCCTCCATGCTTTCCTTGAAAACAATGCTGAGGAAATCAGGAAGCTGGTGGCTTCGAGTGCAGACCATCAGATGATCATCTAATGATACAGACATGAAAGCAAGAATATTCGGTACCGACATGATCGTGGAATGCCTTGAAATCAGCTGGAGAGGTGACCAGCCGGGCATCAAATGCACGTACCTCAACGGAGCGTACAAAGACAAGACTGGTGTCGTCCCCCTCCATGCCCTCAGGGAAATCGAGATGACCGAGGAGGACAGGGAACGCATTGACAGGCAGAAGGCCGAGAATTCCTTCGTCAGGTTCGCCTGCGTCGCCTTGCATGCCATCCTGGCCAACCCTCACCATGACAACCTAGACGAGGTGGGCTACAAGCAGTGCGTGAAGAGCGCATTGGACATGGCCCAGGCAATGGTTGAGGAAATGGTCCTCCGCACGATGACCTCCTCAGAAAACCATCCTTCCTGCGAGCCTGAGGATTAGACCTTCTGTACTCAGTGACCAAATGATTATTTAATAACTTAACGACAACAATATGGATCAGCTCTTACAAGACAACAAAAATGACACAACCTTCCAGACCATCCCCATGGGAGGATGCACAAGCCACAGGATGAAAGACCTTACACAAAGGACACTGCTCAGACTGTGCGGCGAGGAACAAGGGGACTACCACATTGCCTGGAGAAGACTTTCGATAGGATGGGGACTGGTGAGTTCCCTGGATATGGAGGCAAAGGGCATATACGAGAAAATCCGCAAGCAGCTCAAGTGGATCTTGGACGTTCTGCGCGCATTGCAGAAAAACAAGAACTTGACCTCCAAGAAGGAGGTGGAGGTACAGAATTGCCTCCGCAGGACAGTGTCCGCGTACAACGCCATCTTCCATCTTGATGACAATTATGTCAAGAAGGGCCAGAAGCCCGTCTACCTGTGGGACGTGATACCCTTCGAGTGCGACGAGACCATGGCAAAGGCTGTGCTGAGCCATCTCTTCCCATACGAGAAGGAACTGCACCTGGACGTGGATGAGTTCATCAAGGGTTACCAAGAAATGGAAGAGCAATGCGAGAAGGAAACGGCCGGAACGGAAAATGTGGAGCATGCCCGTCAAATGTGGTGGAAAAACCACAATGAGCTGGTCACCAGCACCTCATACAATGTCTGGAACATACCCGATGACAAGGTGACAATAGATCTGACGGCCTTTCCAAGCAAGAGCAAGGTGGTAAGGAACGCCATTGAATTCATCATCGATGTGCCAGGTTTCTGCGACGAGGCACTGATGACAGAAATGAGTGGCATCCTGGAGAGAATGGAGATGACATGCTCAACCATCATGGGGATGGCGAAAATGGAGGAGATAACTGAACAGCATGACAATTCGCTCTGGAACTGCCTGGATGACCTGATGGATGCCATCCGACGATTCTATCAGAGAAAGGGAATAGAAGACAACTGCGACTGTGGCCCAGAGGAAGCAGATGCTTCCACAGCTGATAAGGCAGAAATGGACCAACAACCAGAGGAACCTGCTGATGACAGCCTGTCCTCACAGATGGAGGATGACGAAATCTCCGAGAATGATGAGTTGACAGAAACAAACGGAGAACCTGGGGATGCCGAGAAAGAAACTTCCGACGAAGACTTCATGGGAGAGGATCGTGAGGTCGCCGATGATGTGACAGATGAAATCGGATACAAGACCTTCCTGGCTGATGCACGGTCTTTCGCCGACCACTGCTCCTCGTTCAAAGAACGTATCGCAAATGCACTCCGGAAGACTGGATTGAAACTGTTCAGTGAGATGGAATCCTATCAGATAAGAATACAGTGGGATGGATGGACCTCCAAGCCGGAGGACATCGTCATCCGTATCATGCTGTTCAACGATGCTGCCACCGATGAGGAACTTGATGCAATCAAGAACCTGCTCCATGCCAAAGACATGGTCATTGAGACCAACGAGGACTATGCACTCGAATTCTGCTGTATATATAACGACAACCCCTTAAAATACTGAATATGCCAATATCACCATTTGTCCGCAATAAAGAAGACGGCTTCATCCAGCTTCGTAAAGACGCGGAAGCCCACATTGAATTGTTCTCATCCCTCAATGACAAAATTGACAAAGAGAACTATAGAATCCAAATGGATGTCAACATGAAGGAGAAGAAGACGGAAATGAATCTCGTCCTTTTCTTCAAGAATTCTGTCTCGTACCAAAAGATACTGAAAGTCATCGAAGCCATACAACCCATTTCATGGTCAATCGGCTCAAATTACAAATTCATCGAAGACTCTTCCTCTGAGAAAAGGATGAAGCTGATACTGAAAGTGGTCTCCGTCTGATGACATCTTCTCTTGGCCCATAGGAAACAGACAACGACGAGATGATTGCTTTTCCCTATAGCTCGGTTTTCCTGGCTCCATGTCGGGAAAACCGCTCGTCTCCCCTGTTTTCAGGGGATGGCTTTGCCACTCCTCTCACTCTGATATTGTCATTTTCATATATAAATAGATACTCAAACAAAACTTGATAAATAATTGTTAAACAATACATTTGTATATGCGCTAAAGATTTTGCCCGTTAAAGTATTACTTTAAGTTCCTCTTAAGGCGGATGATACAGGCTATAAAAGTCTGTTGGCTCCAACGGACTACATATTTTCAATCTCTTCTGACTTTTGCCAGGTGCGGATAACGACTGAAATTCCTTTTTCGCGGAGTCTCAAAACACCCCTGTCCACTACTCAAAATAGCACGCTCCAATGATTCCCGACTCATGGTACAGACCCCGTGTGACGAATAAAATAATAATATAATTATATAACATAAAAATTCATTTTTTGATAAATAATTATATAATATTATAATTATGAAATTATCATTTCACTCATGACAAACGACAGCAGATACATCCTGCTGGAATACAATCAACAGCAGGGATTGTTCCATCACAATAGCATCTACAACGGTCGATTCAACAGCGAGCCAAGTACCTACGGATGGGAACCGATAGCTTTGACGCTAGAGTCAAAGGCAAGCCTGTTCTGCAATATTGCCGATGCGGTGCTCCATAGAAGACGTAAAGCGAAAAAGGAACCATTCTCCGTCACCACGATCAAGCAAGGATGGAAAAGCTTCTGCTTTGCCTACAATTATTTGGCAACAAGATCGATTCCCGACAACATGATACAAGAGGCCAGGGAACTGTTCTGTGCCGAGATGGCAATGGCCAGGCTGGGTAACGGACACCTCGCAGATCTGATGACTGAAGATACCCCCTGGGCATGGGATTACGACCCGATGTCCTACAAGGACTCGAATTATTGACAAACGACAAAAATGACTCTCAAATTCTGGAAAAATGAAAGAACCAACACCACAACTCACCGGACTGACCTCCCAGCAGGTCATCCAAAATAGAAAGGACTTCGGACCCAACATCCTGACCCCACCGAAAAAGGATTCCCTCCTCAAGCGCTTCTTCGAGAAACTGACGGGTCCCTTCGGACACTTGCTCCCGGGATGGGAGAACGGCGACCCGCTGATCTTCATCCTCGAAATAGCAGCGGTACTCTCCATCTTCATCTCCTGCGCGGAATACTACGGATGGATGGGGCTGACATGCAGCAACGGCATGGGAGTGTTCTTCGAACCCATCGGCATCCTCGTGGCCATCGTGCTGGCGACGGGCATCGCATTCATCTTCGAACTGAAAGCCGACCGGGAGTTCAACCTGCTCAACCAGGTGAATGACGAGCAACAGGTGAAGGTGATGCGTGACGGGCATCCCACGACCATCCTGCGCAGGGACGTGGTGGTGGGTGACGTAGTTTTCATAGAGACGGGCGAGGAGATTCCGGCTGACATCAAGTTGCTGCAGGCGGTGTCTCTGAATGTGGATGAGTCTTCCCTGACTGGCGAGCCGATGTGCCACAAGTCAGTCCACCCGAAAGACTTCGACAAGGAGGCGACGTTCCCCACGGACAACGTGATGCGGGGCACCAAGGTCATGGAGGGTCACGGCATCGGGAAGGTGTTCGCCGTGGGTGACAGCACGGAGAACGGCAGGGTGTTCCAGGCGGCACAGATAGATGACAGCGTGAAGACCCCGCTGAACGAACAGCTGGAGCGGCTGGGTGACCTGATCACCAAAATCAGCTATGTGCTGGCCCTGCTGATCGTCATCGGCAGGACGGTGACGTTCCTGCATGCCCACGGCTATGCCATGGCAGCCCTGTCCTCTGTGGACTTCCTCGCCTACTCGCTACAGTCGCTCATGCTGGCAGTAACGCTGATCGTGGTGGCGGTGCCGGAAGGACTGCCCATGGCAGTGACGCTGAGCCTGGCCTACTCCATGCGACGCATGCTGCAGACCAACAACCTGGTACGCAAGATGCACGCCTGTGAGACGATGGGAGCGGCGACGGTGATTTGCACCGACAAGACCGGCACCCTGACGCAGAACAAGATGCAGGTGAGCGTGGCGAAAATCTACAGGAAACCGAATGCCACCTCAAAGTGGTGTGAGGAGAAGATGGCGGAGAACATGGCGGGCAACTCCACGGCAGAACTGGACTGCTCCAATGGCACCCCAAAGGTGCTGGGCAACCCGACGGAGGGGGCATTGCTCCTCTGGCTGCATAAGAACGGCTGCGACTACGCCAAAATCCGGGCTGGCCTGAAAAAGACAGGTGAGATACCGTTCTCGACTGACAAGAAATACATGGCGACCATCATCGAGGGCCTGTTCAAGGGCACTTCGGTGGTCTACGTCAAGGGTGCGCCTGAAATCATTCTCGAGATGTGCTCGCAGATTCCGGGCGGCCAGTCCAAGAAGGATATCGCCAACGAGCTGGTCTCTTACCAGAACAAGGGCATGCGTACGCTGGGATTCGCATTCGGGAGCTTCCCCAACAACAAGATACCTGTCAAGGACGGCAGGCTCGACACGCGCAACCTGACGTTCCAGGGATTCGTGGCCATCAGCGACCCTGTGCGTGAGGACGTGCCTGATGCGGTGCGGGAATGCACGGACGCCGGCATCCAAGTGAAGGTGGTCACGGGTGACACCACGGCGACCGCACGTGAGATTGCAAGGCAGATAGGACTCTGGGACGAGGACAGCGACAAACTCGGAGTGAACATCAAGACGGGACCTGAGATTGCGGCGATGAGTGACGAAGAACTGCAGGAGTGCGCACAGCAGGTCAAGATCGTCGCAAGGGCAAGGCCGATGGACAAGAAACGGCTGGTGGAAGCGCTGCAGGCCAAAGGCGAGGTGGTGGCGGTCACGGGAGACGGCACCAACGACGCCCCGGCTCTGAAGACGGCTCATGTAGGGCTGTCCATGGGTGACGGCACGGCGGTGGCGAAAGAGGCAAGCGACATCACCATCATCGACAACTCGTTCAGCTCGATAGGACGGGCGGTGATGTGGGGACGCTCGTTGTACCAGAACATACAAAGGTTCATCCTCTTCCAGATGACGGTGAACGTGGTGGCCTGCCTGATCGTGCTGGTGGGGGCGTTCATGGGGACGGAGTCGCCGCTGACGGTCACGCAGATGCTGTGGGTCAACCTGATCATGGACACCTTCGCGGCCATGGCGCTGGCATCGCTGCCGCCGACACGCAGGGTGATGGACGAGAAACCGAGAGACAGGGAAAGCTTCATCATCAACGACTCGATGTGGCGCAGCATACTGAGCACGGGAATCGTGTTCTTCGGCATCCTCCTCTCCCTCCTGGTGGCCTTCAAATATGCCGACATCAGATGCCTCACGGACCTCATACACCTGAGAAAAGGCGGTGGCGGCAGCCTGTCGGATTATGAACTGAGCCTGTTCTTCACGATATTCGTGATGCTGCAGTTCTGGAACCTTTTCAACGCGAAGGGCTTCGCCAGCGGGAAGTCTTCCTTCATCCTCTCGGGATGCAAGGGCTTCGTCCTCATCGCCTCAGTGATCCTCGTCGGCCAGGTGCTCATCGTCAACATCGGACAGCAGTTCTTCAATGTGGTGCCGATAAGCCTCACGGACTGGGCCATCATCATTGGCTCCACCTCTCTTGTGGCACTCGTCGATGAAGTAATCAGGTTCCTGGGGACAAAGCCCTCCTGATGCTCATGGCATCATTGCCGGTCACATAATCTCTCATCCCCATGCCTCTCCTTCCTTCCCTATCGCTTTCAACCACTCAACAAAGATGAACATCCTCAAATACCATTTCCGAAAGAAATACCTCCACAACCGCAACCAGGGATGGGTCAACCTCGCACTGCTGCTGATGGCAGCCACTGTCGTATGCTGCTACAAGCCGGCATACAGGTGGCTCACGGAGACCATCGACAACAACATCCTGCTGTCCCTGACGCTATGTGCCCTGCTGTTCCTCAAATTCCTGCTGTCACGGATGTACTACATCTCCTGCATACAGGAGGGGGACAGCAAGGCAAGGGGATGTGCCGGCAGCAGCTGCCTGCTGACCATCGTGATGGCTGCATGCATCGTCATCCTGACCATCAAGGCGTGCAGGGAGCACAGCAGGCCGACACCTCAGCAACAGGCTGTCAGGGAACTGGCATGCTGCCCTACTGACAACCCCACAGACAAAAATCCATGAACGTGTATTCCATCCTCGGCCTGTCATTCTGGTCCTACCTCGCCGCAGGTGTCTTAGCGGGAGTCATCGCCTTCCTGGTACTGATGATTCTCATCAAGACCAACCTGAGCGGCAAGGCGATAGTCCTTGTCACCATCCTGGCATTCCTCGTCTAT
>ONAG01000148.1 GCA_900315745.1 uncultured Prevotellaceae bacterium | reverse complement strand
CTTTACTTCAACTGTCAGCCATATCATGATGAGGGCGAGGTAGGAGCTACTCTCCAATATATAGTCCAAGGTCCCAACCCCGGTCCACAAGCAGAAAAGAACAGTCTTGAAACGCTCACCTCCGACATTGCCCGGCTTTTCATACAGAACAAAATCAAGCCACGCACGGCCATGTGGCGGCACGACAAGACTTATTCCGACTCGATACATGCCGCGGACTCAAAAGATTTCGAATCACGCACCGTCATTGGGGGCAATGGTATGGAAGGCGTTACCCAGTCTTGTACCGCTACAATTATTTGACATTCGACGAATCCTATTGGGGAGCCATTCTGACATGCTACTATGACGAGACCACATCCTATAGCATCAACATGCGAAGAAATGAGTCGGGCTTCCACTTCGTCATCGCCAATACCAGCGGCATGGAGTGGTTTCCGGTCAACTGGCCAAGCATCAAGACTTTCGTCAACGGCAAGGTTTCCTATTTCAAGGGGATGGAACCGAAGAAAGACAAATAATGTAGAATGAAACGAACAGTTTTCATAAAGATTATGATTCATAAGTACCCGGGACATGGCATGGGTCGCAGTGATGCGTCCCGTGCCTTTTCCCAATAAAGCGAATCGAACAAGAAAACAACAATGCCAACCGCGATCATAGAAAATAAAATGAACGATTTCCCGTTTCGTGTGTATGCTGTCAAAACGAAACCAAAACAGAAAAAATGAAACGGATTTTGACGACACTGCTGGTGGCAGCCACGATGATGACGGGAGCCAGCGCACAGGGAACAGAACTTATTGACCGTGGGATACCACTATATTTGGCGGACTCGCTCAAGTTGGACAGCATGTACAACTATTGGAACAGCTTCGTGACCCAGCACCCGAAGGACAATGTGGCGTGGCGCAACCTCTTCGAGGTATGCTCTAACCAGGAGTTTAGACTGAGATGCAAGAACTGGGAGGCGGGCATGGATGCTCCTGCGGGTGATTACGAATTGTGGACTCAGTATCTGATTCCCAAACGTGACACGGTGAGGATAATCAACGTGCTGACCCAATACTACGAGAGCGGGCAGTATCCCGAGGAGTCTTTGCAATACCACTTCAACGAACTGCAAGGCATGGACGAAGGCGGTGTCTATATCGCTCCCCATCCGGGCGAAATGGTCGGCAAACTCATCCTGCAGCATGTGCTGGGCGTTCATAAGGATAAGATACTCTACGACGAGGATGCCGCCATGAACCCCGAATATGTGAAAGATGTGTTTGGACATATTGGCATCCCCTTCAACGATGACGTATGGAATCAGTTGATTGGCATCCCCTTCAACGATGACGTATGGAATCAGTTGTGGACTACGTGGCAGGATAAGACACTGACAGCCATCATGCGCTACATCTTCGACCACTCCAAGCGTCCCGTCTATCTGTCGGCTCACGACATGTGGCAATACATCATAGGGGAAGGATTGCCTGACGAACTGAAGGCCTGCCTCTACAACGAAGGACTGACCATGCGCTACTCCACAAAGCCTTACGACAACAGGGCCGTGAAGCGTCGCAATATCGAGCAGCGCTACCGCTTGGAGTATCTGCGTATGCGGTTCCATCCTGTGATGAAGAACACACAGCGTTTCTCGGGTTCGGCCGAGGCCGACAACTACGCCATGAACTATATGCGACTGCTGCGCGACCAACTGCCCTACTACAAACAGCACAACAAGGAACGCTATCAGTGGCTCTGCGACATCTTCCGCGATGTCATCAGCCAGTTAGAGAAGAAGAATTACGACGTAGATGAATTCAAAGACTATCTAAAATGAGTCTCTTCCATCTGAAACCACTTCGCCAGCAGACAGACGAACATCTGATGACACGGGCAGCGGCAGGAAGTGATACTGCATTCGAGGAACTGTATCGCCGCTATGCCCGTCGGTTGAAGGGATTCTTCTTCCTTCAGTTAGGTGGCGACGAAGAACTGGCAGCTGATGCCACACACGACGTATTCCTCCGTGCCTACGAAGCAAGGAGCCGCTATGAAGAGGGCCGCAAGGTTGACACATGGCTCTTCACCATCGCCTACAACATCTGCCGCAACCACTATCGCAGCAATGCCTACGAAGCTCAGCTATTGGCATCACTTGATGCCGAGCCTGTGACGGACCAGCAGATAGAGGTGAAACTGGACTCCGCGACCCTCGACCAAGCATTGGAAAAAGTGCTGGCAGAACTATCTCCGACATTGCACCAAATCTTTTCTCTCCACTACCAGGAGGAACTGACCATCCCGCAGATAGCAGAGATTGTCGGCATACCTGAGGGAACCGTCAAATCACGACTTCATAAAACCATGAACATCATCCGCAAAAAACTCAAGAAATATGAAAAATAAAATCACTGACGAACAGATCATCCAGTCCGCCCGCCGACAACGCAAGGCCATTGACCAACGTATGGATGTCGAACCATGGCATCACCGTCGCCAAGGCCGTGGCTTTGCTGCTGCCATAACCATTGCCGCCAGCCTGATCAGTTTCATCGCCGGCTACGGCATTCATGCAGGCATGTCAAAACAAGAATCTCAACCGATGGCACAGGTCGTTCAAGTGCAGCACGACACCATCATGATGACAGAGACAATCCGGGACACCGTCTATCAGACGCGCATTGTCACCAAACAAGCGAAACCTAAGAGAGTTCAGCCAGCTCCAACATCCAACAAAAGGATTCTTGCATCCAATGAAACGCAAGAAACCACAGCACCCTCCCCTGCCCGTCAATCGTCAGCCGAACAAATGGCATGTTCCATGCTCTGCGATGACATCCCCTACGACCTTTTGGCGACCCCATAAACACAAAAAATAGACGCCACAATGGGACGTTAATGCGTAGAGACGTCACATTGTGGCGTTAATGCGTAGAGACGTCACATTGTGGCGTCTCTACATTATCAATGAGTTGCAAATGTGGCACGCTTTTCGTCATAGAAAAGAGCAGTCGTAGAAAAATCATGGAATATGAAAAAAATGGTTTACCTTTTCCGTTCTCATTCGTGATAGAAACAGGAGAATACGTTTTATTCCCCCGAGTAAAGATTTTCGCAACGATTAAGACAATTTAACGTCTCACCGTTATATATTTCAGCCAAAACTGCGTATAAAATAATAAGAAGGTAACGATAAAAAGAATATGGACAAGCGAACCATCATCACCGCATTCCCGACGTTCCGTCGCCTACCCGCAGCCTTTCTGCTCATCCTCGTGGCAACATTTGTTGTTGTGCCATCCGCCTTTGCCGATGTTATCCGTGGGCGCGTGGTAGATTCAGAGACGAAGGAGGCACTGCCTCAAGCGACCATAAAGATGACGCAGAAATTTGGCGACAATGGCTATATGACAATGACGACAACAACCGATTCGTTGGGCGTGTTTCATATTCGCGCAGAGGGGAAATGCAGCATAGAGGCATCCATGCTGGGCTACTATACGAAGAAGAAAACGGTGTTGGCATTCGGCGACAGTGAGAAAGACACACTCGACATCGGAACGATTGAGTTGAAGATGTCGCCCCAGATGCTGAAGATGGTGGAGGTGACTGGCCACGCACGGCGGTTCACTGTAAGGGGTGACACCATCGTCTTTCATCCCGAGGCATTCCACTTGCAGGAGGGTGCCCGCCTTGACGAACTCATCCGCCAACTGCCGGGCGTTGAGGTGGACAGTCAGGGCAGGATGTCATGGAACGGCAAGCCCATTCGTCTGACAATGGATGGCGAAGGCATGATGGGAGGCGACCAGTTGATGAAGCAGTTGCCTGCCGAGGCGGTGCAAGACATCAAGGCTTACAACAAGGCGTCAGAGTTCAGCGAACGCACGGGCAAGGATGACGGCACAGAGGACATGGTGCTCGACCTGACCATCAAGCCAGGTTTCCTCGACCGTTGGTATGGCGATGTGATGGCAGGTTATCAAACACCAAAATACTACGAGGGCGAAGTGTCGATGCCAACAACATCGACAAGACCATCCGCAAAAGCATGAACGGATGGAGCGGCAGTTGGGGCAGTGGCTACGGACAGGAACAGGGCGCCGCCGGTGGGTATCAGCACAAGTGGAAGAAGAAGGAAGGCACACAGGAGATGAGAAGCCAATACACTTTCAGCGGCAACGTGGCACATGATGACAAATGGGGCACTTCTTACGGAGAGAAAGAGAACTATTTGCCCAACACCGCCGCCACACGCAGCACTAATGAGACGTATCATCGCAGCCACGACCTAAACCCGACGTTGA
This sequence comes from uncultured Prevotellaceae bacterium, assembly GCA_900315745.1. Taxonomy (GTDB): domain Bacteria; phylum Bacteroidota; class Bacteroidia; order Bacteroidales; family Bacteroidaceae; genus Prevotella. Next base: position 2,016 of record ONAG01000148.1, on the reverse strand, counting down.
ATGCCGACATGCGCTGGGCTACCGATTCCCTAAACACTTTCACCCTCCGGGCGAGCGTGGAGCATAAAAAGAAGCGCTCACACAGCAGACAAACCGAAGAACAGGAAAGTCAACAGTTCAGCGAGGGTTACATGCCCACTCTTTCGCAAATTGTAAGTTCCCGCCAAGAAGGCCATACGACCAAACTAAGCACCATGGCGATGTGGGAACATTACATCAAGGATGGCGGACTCAGCGGCAGCGTCTCATTGGACTACTCAGAGGGAAAGACCAACCGCTGGACCGACCGTATTGTCACTTCTCACATGGCATCACTCGCCTCGTCGCAGTTGAGTCAGTCATCCACCTCACCCAACTCTGCACTATCTACCGAGGGTCAACTTCTTTTCTCCAACTGGCTCACCAAGAAATGGCTGGTGAAAGCGCAATATATCTTCATGTATGACAGAAACAGCAATGACTGTGACTTCTTGACTGATGGCGTGGCAGATGCCGCCAACTCCTACCATGACCGCTCCACCAATCACTCTCATAGCCTTAGAGTCGGCTCCACCTTCAACCTCGCACCCGTTCAAATCATGCCCAATGTCACCGCAAAATGGCTGCGCGAGAGCCGAGACTATCAGCGAGGCGTGCTCGACACCACCGCCGTGCGCCGCCGAATTCTCATCCAACCCGACATCCGCGCCACATGGAAACTGAGCAAGACTGTCGGTTTCGAACTGAACTACGGTTTCAGTACTTCGCAACCAGGAATTCTTCAGACCCTCGGCTACCGCGACCTCACCGACCCGCTTTTCATCACTGAGGGGAACCCCGGTTTGAAAGATACGCACAACCATAACATCAAGTTATCATACAACATGGTGCTCGCCCGTAGCCAGACCTCGCTGAGCGCCAGCATCGAATACAAGGCAAACGACCGCGACCGAGTGACGGCCCTCAGTTATAATCCCACGACCGCCATCTATGTCAGCCGCCCAGAGAATGCCCGAGGCAGCCGCACATGGGAGTTCCGCCTCGACATGGACCAGGCTCTCGGCGAATTGCTCAGACTGGAGAATGAGTTTCGATTAAATGCCGGGCAGCATTACGGCTACTTGACTTTGCTACCTACACAGACGGAACGCACGTTGAACAGGCAGAATAATCTTCACCCCAAGGACCGCCTCACCTTGTCACTTGACTTGGACTGGCTCAAAGCCTCTGCATTTGCCAAAATCGAGGCCGACCGCCTGCGTTTCTCTTCTTCGCCTGAGCAAAACACCACGCTTTGGAACAACGACTTCGGCATCAACGCCGAGGCCACCGTGGGAAAGTTCGTTTTTGAGACAGATATCACGGAAATCACCCGCCGGGGTTATCCTGCCCAGTCGATGAACCGAAACATGCTCCTATGGAACGCAGGTGTCACATGGAAAATCCTGAAGAACAAGGCTCGTCTGAAACTGGAATTTGAGGACATCCTCAACAAGCAGGATGATTTCTGGAGTGAGCGTTCTGCCTACCAACATTCCACCTCATGGCAGGACTTCCGCCATCACTATGTCAACCTCAGTTTCACCTATCACCTCGACGCCAAAAAGAAGGACTAAAATATATTTATCGAATATGACCAAGAGAATCATCATCACCTGTTTGAGGGGAACCATCGGTCGCTGGTCGAAGGGAAAAGCAATTGCAATCCCCGTGCTCGCACTCTTCGCAGTGGCGGGGCAGGGGCAAACCTTCACTCATTCAGAAGATGTCGGAATGGGTGCCTGTATCAAGAAGAAGTAAAATCAGTTCTGTGTCATTTTGTTTCCATAGCATCAACCAATCAGGCTCTATATGACATTCCCAAATTCCTGCATATTTCCCAGTAAGAATATGTGGACGATACTTGGCTATAACGAATGGCATATTTCATGCGTTAAGCTGCTCCATCAAGTCATCAACATTCTTGGCTTCATGCACACGCCCAGCCTCAACATCATCCAGAGCCTGTTGTATGCCGCTTTTACGCTCACGTTTAAT